>NZ_SMKP01000179.1:0-22699 GCF_004349015.1 Nonomuraea diastatica | reverse complement strand
GCCAGCCGGGTGCTCCAGTAGCCGGCCTGCCCGTCCAAGGCCGCGCCCGCCTGCCGCCGTCGCTGCCAGTGCGCGAAGTCCGCGTAGCGGATCCTGGGCGGGGGCAGCGGGTTGTCCTGGCCGGCCACCAGCGTGTCGCCCGGCGTGGGCGCGGGGTCCTCGCCGCTCTTCTGCTCCCCGGAGCGCGGACGCGGGTGCGGCGCCGTGTCCTCCGTGGCCGGCGTCTCGGGCGCTGGTTCGGATTTACCCGACTTGGTGGGCTTATCCCGACTATCTGGCTTATCCGGCTTATCGGACTTGGGGGGTGTGTCGGGTTCGCGTAAGGAGGCGATGACGTTGTCCGCCTCCTTGTCGGCGGCGAACTCGTCCGCCGCCTCCGACTCCCGCCGCCGGATCACCACCATGTGGTCCACCGAAGCCCGTCCCGCCCCCACTACGGCCAGCAGCAGGGACGCCGCGCCGAGGAGGATCAGCTCGTTCAGGCTGATGGGGTTGAGCGGCGGCGCGACCAGGAAGACGGCGAGGGCCTCGGCGAAGAGGATCAGCCCGGTGACGGAGACCGCCAGCCCGGCGATCAGCAGCGCGCCGCCGATGAGCTCGGCGAGCATCGTGATCGGGGCCCAGGCGCCGGGCGCGGGGGCCCCCTGTTCCAGGAACTTCTCCCCGGTGATCTTCAGCCCGTCTTCCAGCTTGGCCCAGCCGTTGGCGAAGAAGATTCCGCCCACGCCGACGCGGGCGACTAAAGCGGCAAGATCACTTAGAGCCTGTCTCACGGTAGTTGTCTGCCCTAATCGGGACATGGCACACCTCAATCACGGCTGAGCAACGTGGCCACCGCGACGGCGGTCAGACTCAGCAGAACGACGCTCACGACCACGGTCGTGTGCAGGGCGTTGACGAAGGCCCACCGGGCGGCGTCGAGCAGCGCGCCACCGGCGCGGCCGCCGATCTCGTCCGCGACGTGCGCGGCCGAGGCGAGCGACTGCCGGGCCTTGTCCATGCCGCCCGCGGACACTCCGGGCACGGCGGGCAACCCGGGGGCGTACACGATCGCGGTGATCGTCCCGAGCACGGCCACGCCCAGCCCGGCCCCCAGCTCATAGGCGGTCTCCTCGATGGCCGCGGCCCCACCCGCCTGGGACTCGGTCGCCGACGACATGATCGTGTCGGAGGCGGCCAGCAGCGCCACCTGCACGCCGAAGCCGATGCCGACGAAACAGATCGCCAGCATCACGGGGTGGCCTTCGACACCCCAGCTCAGCGTGGGCGTCAGCGCCAGCGCGACGAGGCCGAGACCGCCGCTCATGGTGGCCCGCATGCCGATCCTCGGCAGGATGTGGGCGGCGGCGAGCCCACCGGAGATGGCGGAGATGACCAGCGGCAACATCCGGACGGCGGCGCGCAGCGGGCTGTCGCCGAGCACGAGCTGAAGGTATTGGGCGAGCATGAGCTGGAGCCCGACCAGTGCGAACACGCCGAGCAGCACGCCCGCGACCCCGGTGGCGAACTCGCGCCGCCGGAACAACCCGATCTCCAGCAGCGGCGTGCGCAGCCGCGTCTGCCGCCGGACGAAGGCGGCCAGCAACCCGAGCCCGGCCAGGAACACCAGCACGGACGCCCACAGCGGCATCAGGCTGCCCGAGCCCGCCTCCTTCAGCCCGAACGCCAGCGCCAGGATCCCGAGCACCGATAGCACGGCGCTCATCGCGTCCCATGGCCGGTCCTTGTGCTCGCGCGACTCCGGCAGCAACCGGACGGCGGCGGGCAGCAGCACCAGCAGGATCGGCACGTTGATCAGGAAGACCGCGCCCCACCAGACGCCGACGAGCACACCTCCGACGAGCGGCCCGACGGCCGCGCCCGCGGCGGCGACCGCGCTCCAGACGCCCAGTGCGATGGCCCGCTCGCGCCGGTCGGTGAACACCTGGCGGATCAGCGACAGGGTGGCCGGCATGATCATCGCGCCGCCGACGCCGAGCAGCGCCCTGGCCAGGATGAGGGTCAGCGGGGTCGGGGCGAACGCCGCGCCCGCCGAGGCCAGGCCGAACAGCGCGAAGCCGCACAGGACCATGCGTTTGCGCCCGTACTTGTCGCCCAGCGTGCCGAACATGATCAGCAGGGGCGCGACCACCAGCGAGTAGATGTCGATGATCCACAGCAGCTGCACGGCGGAGGGCTCGAGCGCGGCCGTGAGTGCGGGCACCGCGATGTGCAGGACCGTGGCGTCGACGGTGATCAGCAACAGGCTCAGGCACAGGAGCACGAGGATGGACCAGCGGTGGTCCCGGTGCTCCCGATCCGCAGTCCGTACGAAAGGTGCGGCCTGTGTGACGGTCATGGGCCTCCTTGCAGGCCGATCCGTTCCAGGGCCCGCACGTGCTTTCGGGTCGGCGCGGGGACCACGGCTCGGCACTCGCTCCTCCCGAGGCCTCACGCCCGGCTCCTCCGCTCCGGCTTGCGTGGCAGCTTAGGCCATGTCAGGCACTCGTCATAGCGGTATCGCCTGATCCAGGGTCACACACGAACCTCTCTAGAGAGATACAGCCATATGTCGGTATCTATCCAACGATCGTTCGTGAAGCGATCATGGGACCGTGGGGACCGATCACCATGGCAGAAAAGACCATCTTCCCGACCGGTCCTCCCGCGAGTGGTGCGCCGAGGCCCTGGCCAGGCTGGACGCCGGCCGCCCCGACTCGGCGCTCGACGCCGCCCGCAGGGCGGCCGACCTTGACCCGTCCGCCGAGTGGGCGTACCGGCTCATCAGTCTCGCCCACGAGCGGCTGGGGCGCGACGCCGACGCCGTGCCCGCCGCGGAACGGGCCGTCGAGCTGGCCCGCGGCTCCTGGCCGGCCCGCCTGCGCCTGGCCTCGGTTCTGCGCCGCGTGCCCGGCCGCTGGGGCGACGCGGTCGAGCACGCCACGCTGGCGGCGAAGTTCGCGCCCGAGGAGGCCGGCCCGAGGGTCCTGCTGGGCGACCTGGCCCTGCTGCGCGGCGATCACGCCGCCGCCGAGCGGTCCTACCGCGCCGCGCTCGCCACCGAGCCCGGCCAGCCGCAGGCCCGCGTGAACCTCGGCCTGTCGCTGCTGCGCTGGGACCGCCACCGCCCGCACCACGACCCCGCATGGCCGGTGAACCCGCGCGACACCGGCAGGGCGAGGCGCGCCCTGGAGGTCTGGTCCCGCCAGGCGCGCCTGCTGGTCGCCGTCGCCACGGTCGCGATCGTCGCGGCCGCGCTGCTGTCCGGCTGGGGCGCGCAGGCCGAGCTCGGCGGCTTCGCCGTGCTGGCCCTGCTGGTGCCGCTCACGGTCAGGCAGGCCAGACGGGTGGGTCTGTGGCGGTACGTGCGGCCGATGCTCTGCCGGGATCCCTGGCTCGGCGCGCACCTCGTGTCGGCGGCGGTGTCGGTGGCGGCGTTCGCCGCCTGGCTGCTGCTGGCGGCCATGCCGACGCTCCCGGCCGCGTTCGACCCGGTCTGGGCCGGTCTGGCGGGCATCGCGGTGCTGGGCTGGCCGGCGCTGGCCACCGTACGCGCCCTCGCCGAGGCGTGGCGGGGCCGCCCGCTGCGGGCGCTGGCCGAGTCGGCGCGCGCCCAGGAGAGCGAGCGCACCGCCAGGCGGAACACCGGCGTGACGCTCTGGATCCTGCTGGGCAGGACCTGGTCGGTGCTCGTTCCGCTGCTCGGCGGGGCCCTCGCCGTGGAGCCGAGGGCGGCCCTGGCGGCGGTCGCGGTGCCGTACCCGATGGTGCGCGGATACCTGCGCGCCCGGCACCGCGGAGACAGGTGGCTGCTCGCCGCGACGAGCCTCGTCGCGCTGTCCGCCGTGGCGAGCGCGGCGGGCGGGCTGTCCGGGTCGGCCTGGGCGTGGCGGGCCGGGCTCGGCAGTCTGGGCGTGGCGATGGCCGTGTTCCTGGCCCGCGCGGCGCGCGCGTGGTGGCGCGGCGGCGCCGGCCCGTGGCGGGCCTCCCTCCTCATGTGCGACCTGCCCATGGGCGCGGAGCCGTCCGTCCCGCTCGGCCCCGAGGTGCGCCAGACCTTCTCGTACGCCCGCAGCATCGTCCTGTCGTACGCCGACTCCCTCGGCCCCCGGGTCGCGGGGGCGGTGGCGTCCGTCACCTCATCGGGCGAGTTGCGGCTGATCGCGGAGACGGAGGCCTGGGACGCCATCGAGGCCGACCCCAGGGTGGCGGTGTTCGCCACGGACCCGTTGCAGCGGCGCTTCTGGGTGGAGGTGCGCGGCATCGCCCATGCCGACTCGGACGTCCTGCGCATCACGCCCAAGCAGGTGTTCCTGGGCGAGTTCCCCGGCCGCCACCAGCGCCGCCAGACCTGAACGTGCCCCCGCGCCGGCGGAGCGCCGGCGGGACCGGGCGCGGTCCGCCGATCCGGCGTAGAATATTGTTCTATGGACGTCCTGCGCACGCCTGAAGAGCGCTTCGCCGGCCTGCCCGGCTTCCCCTACGAACCCCGCTACGCCGACGTGCCCGACGGCCTGCGCATGGCCTACGTCGAGTCGGGCCCCGCCGACGGCGAGCCCGTCGTGCTGCTGCACGGGGAGCCGACCTGGTCGTTCCTCTACCGGCACGTCATGCGCGAGCTGGCCGCGGCCGGGCTGCGCGCGATCGCCGTCGACCTCGTCGGGTTCGGCCGCTCCGACAAGCCGGCCGACCTCGCCGCCCACACGTACGCCAGGCACGTGGAGTGGACCCGCGCCCTGATGTTCGACGCGCTCGGCCTGAGCGGCGTCACCGTCGTCGGCCAGGACTGGGGCGGCCTGATCGGGCTGCGCATCGCCGCCGAGCACCCCGAGCGCGTCTCCAGGATCGTGGCCGCCAACACGGGCTTGCCGACGGGTGACATTCCCCTGCCCGAGGTGTGGCACCAGTTCAAGGCCACCGTGCTCAAGGCCCCCGTCCTGGACATCGCCCGGCTCGTGCAGGCGGGCTGCAAGACGCGGCTGCCCGAGGAGGTCCGCGCGGCCTACGACGCGCCGTTCCCCGGCGAGGCGTACAAAGCGGGGCCGCGGGCCATGCCCGGTCTCGTGCCGATCACGCCCGGCGACCCCGCCGCGCCCGCCAACCGCGCTGCCTGGCAGGTTCTCACCACTCTCGACCGGCCGTTCCTGGTGGCGTTCTCGGACGGCGATCCGATCACCGGAGGCATGGCGCCCATTCTGCTCAAATCGATCTCCGGCACCTCCGGCCTGCGGCATCCCGTGATCGAGGGCGCCGGCCACTTCCTCCAGGAGGACGCGGGCACCGAACTCGGCCGCCACGTCGCCGCCTTCGTGACCTCCACCTAGCGTGTCAGGACCGCCCAATCGCCCGTCCGGTGCGGTATAACCGGGGGCGGACCGGGGAGGCGTGATGCGTGAGTCCGACAGGGCCCAGGCGGCGGGGCGGGCCGCGGCGCGGGATCTGTTCGAGAAGGTGCGGCAGCGTTACTACCAGATTCCCCCCGCCGTGCGCCGGGTGCTCTATGTGGTCGTGCTGGTCGCCGCCATGGGCGTGGGCGCCGCACTCGGTTGGGATCTGCTGCGGACCTTCCCGCTCGTCCTCCTGGCGCTCGCGTTCGTCGCGCTGACCATGCGCTTCCCGCGCGCCGCCGCCACCGCCCTGGTGGTCGCGGGCTGGATGGTGCTGGCGCTGCTCCTCTTCTCCGGGCTTTTCCCGCCCGGCTCGGGCTCGGTGCACCTCATGGTCGCGCTGGCGCTGCCCGTGGCGGCCGGCGCCCATCTGATCCGCTGGGTGACGCCGTGGGTGACCACGCTGGTGGCGCTCGCCCCCGCCGGCCTGCTCGCCGTCCCGCTCTCCTTCGCCTCCGAGAACGTCTCCGTCTGGGCCGCGTACGCCACGGCCCTCGCGGTGCTGATCCACCGCTTCGTGCTGGCCCGCAGGACCAAGGCCGAGCGCGCGGCGGCAGAGGAGCAGCAGGTCCGGGTCAGGGTGCGCGAGGGCAGGCCGGAGTCGCCACAGGACAGATCTGCCGCGCCGCCGCAGATCTCCGTCGAAGAGGCGCTCGGCGAGCTGGAGAGCATGGTCGGCCTGGCGCCGGTCAAGGAGCAGGTGCGCTCGATCGCCGCCTCCATCGAGGCGTCCAGGCTGCGGGCCGAGGCCGGCTACACGACCGACCGGCCCACCAGGCACTTCGTCTTCGCCGGCCCGCCCGGCACCGGCAAGACCAGCGTGGCCCGCGCGCTGGCGAAGATCTTCTACGCGTTCGGCCTGCTGGAGACCCCCTACGTCGTCGAGGCGCAGCGGGCCGACCTGGTGGGCGAGTTCCTGGGCGCCACCGCGATCAAGACCAACGAGCTGGTGGATCGCGCGCTGGGCGGTGTGTTGTTCATCGACGAGGCGTACGGGCTGGTCAACTCCTCCGACGGGCAACCCGACAGGTTCGGCGCGGAGGCGGTGCAGACCCTGCTCAAGCGGGCAGAGGACGACCGCGACCGGCTGATCATCATCCTGGCCGGCTACGAGCAGGAGATGGGCTCCTTCCTGTCCAGCAACCCCGGCCTGGCCAGCAGGTTCGCCACGCGTGTGCGCTTCCCCGGCTACTCCCCCGCCGAACTCGTCGAGGTCACCGAGCTGCTGCAGAAGCGCAGGGGCGACACGATGGGCGACGACACCAAGCGGGTGCTGCTCGGCCTCTTCGACGACGTGCACCGGCGCGGCCTGGTCGACGAGCTGGGCAACGCCAGGTTCGCGCGCAGCCTGGTGGAGGCCGCCGCGCAGGCCCGCGACGTGCGCGTGGTGGGCGCGGGCGGCACGCCGACCACGTCCGACCTCGTCACCACCACGGCGCCCGACGTCACCAAGGCGTTCGAGGAGCTGACCGCGCGGTTCCGCGGCTACGTGGCCACGCCCACGCTGGAGGAGGCGCTGGCCGACCTCGACGGGATGGCCGGCCTGGAACCGGTCAAACGGCAGGTGCACGCCATCGCCGCCCAGCTCCAGGTGGCCAGGATGCGGCAGGAGCGCGGGCTGCCCACCCCGCCGCAGATGCGGCACTTCGTCTTCGCCGGCCCGCCCGGCACCGGCAAGACCACGGTCGCCAGGGTGCTGGGCCGGGTGTTCGCCGCGCTCGGCCTGCTGGCCAGGCCCGACGTCGTCGAGGCGCACCGGGCCGACCTGGTCGGCCAGCACCTCGGCGCCACCGCCATCAAGACCAACGAGCTGGTCGACCGGGCGCTGGGCGGCGTGCTCTTCATCGACGAGGCCTACAGCCTGGTCAACCCCGGCTACCAGGGCGGCGACGCGTTCGGCGCCGAGGCCGTGCAGACCCTGCTCAAGCGCGCCGAGGACGATCGCGACCGGCTCGTGATCGTGCTGGCCGGCTACCAGCGCGAGATGGACTCCTTCCTGGCCACCAACCCCGGCCTGGCCAGCCGGTTCAACCAGCGGGTGGCCTTCCCCAGCTACTCCCCCACCGAGCTGTCCGAGATCGCGGTGCTGCTCGCGGAGCGGTCCGGCGACTCGTTCGACGAGGAGGCGCTGCGCCGCCTCGACGAGGTGTTCGCCTGGGTGTGCGAGGAGCGGCTGATCGACGGGCTCGGCAACGGCCGCTTCGCCAGATCGCTGTTCGAGCGCGCCGCCATGCGCCGCGACGTCCGGCTGGCCGCGCACGCCTCGCGTGGCGGCTCGGCCAGCTCCGCCGACCTGACGACGATCACGAGTGAGGACGTCCGCACCGCCGTGGACGAACTTTCCGGCCGGTAATCCACCACGACGCTCACCCCGTGTAGCAAGATGAGCACGATGGGTGGCTCGGCGTCGAAGGGGGAGCGATGGCGGGGTTCCTGGCCCGCAGGGTGCTCAACTACGCCGTGCTCGTCGTGGTGGCCGCCAGTCTCGCCTACCTTCTGGCGGCCACGGCCCTCGACCCCCGCTCCAACTACGCCGACCGCACGCCGAAGCCGCCGGCCGCCGTGGTCGACGCCCAGTTGACGGCGCTCAACCTCAACGACAGGACTCCCCTGCTGCAGCGCTACGCCACGTGGGCGGCGGGCGTGCTGCACGGCGACTTCGGCAGGTCCGTCGGAGGCACGCCGGTCAACGACGACCTCAGGCGCCGCATGGGCGTGACCTTCCGGCTGGTCGTGCTGGGGCTGGTGTGCGGGAGCCTGCTCGGCGTGCTGGCCGGCGCGCTGGCCGCGGCCCGGCAGTACGGATGGTTCGACCGCCTCTCGACCGGCCTGTCGTTCGTGGTGCTCGCCGTGCCGGTGGTGGTGCTGGCCAACATGCTGATCCTGGCGGCCACGTGGGCCAACGAGCACGTCTTCGGCCGCCAGGTGTTCCTGGTCAGCGGCGAGCACAGCGACGGCCTCGGCACCGGGTTCTGGGGTCACGCGCTCGACCGGCTGCAACACCTGATCCTGCCGACCGTCTCGCTGTCGGTGGGGCTCATCGCCGTCTTCAGCCGCTACCAGCGCAACATGATGCTCGACGTGCTGGGCGCCGACTACGTGCGCACCGCCATGGCCAAGGGGCTGAGCAGGGGCCAGGCGCTCGTCCGCCACGCGCTGCGGACCGCGCTGATCCCCGTGGCGACCTACTTCGCGTTCACGTTCGGGACGCTGCTGACGGGGGCCACGTTCACCGAGAAGATCTTCGGCTGGCACGGCCTGGGCGAGCAGCTGATCAACTCGATCTTCCGCAACGACGTCAACACCGTCGCCGCCATCTCCTTCTTGGCGGCCGTCGCCGTGTTGTGCGCCTCGCTGGCCGCCGACCTGCTGCACGCCGCGCTCGACCCGAGGGTGCGGGCGCGATGACGCTCTCCGAGGAGGAGCTGGCCGAGGAGCTCCGCGACGGCGTCGTGGCGGGCGCGCCGTCCAGGACGCGCCTGATCGCCGGGCGTTTCTTCCGCTCAGGGCAGGGACGGCTCGGGTTCGGGGTGCTCGCGCTGATGTTCCTGCTGGCCTTCGCGGGGCCCCTGGTCAGCCCGTGGAGCTACCTCGACAAGGACTTCACCGCGTTCCTGCAGCCGCCGTCGCCCGACCACTGGTTCGGAACGCTCCAGACGGGCGCCGACGTCTTCGCGGTGACACTGCGCGGCATGCAGAAGTCGCTGATCGTGGGGCTGCTCGCGGCGCTGGTGTCCACGGCGCTGGCGGCCGTGGCGGGGGCGTTCGCGGGCTATTTCCTGGGGTGGACCGACCGGACGCTGACCTGGGTGAGCGACCTGCTGCTGGTGCTGCCCGCGTTCCTGGTCCTGGCGATCATGTCACCGCTGTTCGGGTCGGGTCAGTGGCCGCTGTTCGTGATCACGCTGGCGCTGTTCCTGTGGATGGTGACCTCGAAGGTCGTGCGGGGGATGACGATCTCGACGAAAGAGCACGAGTTCATCCAGGCCGCCCGCTACATGGGCGTGGCCCCCGTGCGGATCATCTTCCGCCATGTGATCCCCAACCTGTCGTCCCTGCTCATCGTGGACGCCACGCTCAACGTCAGCACCGCGATCCTCACCGAGACCTCGCTGTCGTACTTCGGGTTCGGCATCCAGCCGCCGGACGTGTCGCTCGGGACGCTCATCGCCGACGGCTCGCGGACGGCCGTCTACGCGCCGTGGACGTTCTGGTTCGTCGCGGGGCTGCTGGTGGTCACCGTGCTCGCGGTCAACCTCGTCGGCGACGCCCTGCGCGACGCGTTCGACCCCTCGTCGAAGCGGGCGCGATGAGCCCGGTGCTCGACGTGCGCGACCTCAGCGTGTCGTTCGGCGGCGTGCCCGCCGTGCGGGAGGTGAGCTGCGCCGTACGCCGCGGCGAGGTCCTCGGCATCGTCGGCGAGTCGGGGTCGGGCAAGTCAGTCACCTCGGCGGCCGTCATGGGGCTGCTGCCCCCGGGCGCGCGCGTCACCGGGTCCGTACGCCTGCACGGCAGGGAGCTGATCGGCGCACCCGCGCGGGAGCTGACCTCCTGCCGCGGCAAGGCCATGTCGATGGTGTTCCAGGACCCGCTGTCCGCACTGACGCCCGTCTACCGGGTGGGCGACCAGATCGCCGAGGCCGTGCGCGTGCATCAGCGGGTCGACAAGGAGGCGGCCCTGGTCAGGGCCGTACAGCTGCTCGACCTCGTCGGCATCCCGCGCCCCTCAGAGCGGGCCCTGGCCTTCCCGCACGAGTTCTCCGGCGGGATGCGGCAGCGCGTGATGATCGCGATGGCCATCGCCAACGACCCGGGTGTGATCATCTGCGACGAGCCGACCACCGCGCTCGACGTGACCGTCCAGGCGCAGGTGCTGGAGGTGCTCAAGAAGGCGCAGCAGAAGACCGGCGCCGCCATCATCATGATCACCCACGATCTCGGAGTGGTGGCCGGCTTCGCCGACCGGGTGCTGGTCATGTACGCCGGCCGCCCGGTCGAGGTGGGCGGCGTGGACGACGTCTACTACCGGCCGCGGATGCCGTACACGGTGGGGCTGCTCGGCTCGATCCCGCGCGCCGACAAGGGCGGGCGGTGGCCGCTGACGCCGATCGAGGGCAGCCCGCCGTCGCCGGCCGCGCTGCCGCCCGGGTGCCCGTTCGCGCCGCGCTGCCCGATGCGGATCGACGCGTGCGAGGAGCGCGAGCCGCCGCTGTTCGAGGTGGGCGACGGGCACCGCGCCGCGTGCATCCGCTGGAAGGAGGTGGCCCCGTACACCTTGGGCGTGCCCGCGGTGTACGGGGCCCCCGGCTCCGCGCGGCGGACGCCGCGGCGCGCGCAGCGCACGGTGCTGGAAGTGCGCGGCCTGGTCAAGGACTATCCGCTGCTCAAGGGGACGCTGTTCAGGCGCAGGATCGGCACCGTGCACGCGGTGGCCGGAGTCGACTTCGACCTGCGCGAGGGCGAGACGCTGGGGCTGGTCGGCGAGTCGGGCAGCGGCAAGACCACCACGTTGACGCAGATCCTCGAACTGGCCCCGCCGCAGCAGGGCGGCATCACCGTGCTCGGCCACGACACCGCGCGGCTCGACGCCGCGCGGCGCACCGAGATCCGGCGCGACATGCAGGTCGTCTTCCAGGATCCGCTGGCCTCGCTCGACCCGCGCATGACGGTGCACGACATCCTGGCCGAGCCGCTGCGCACCCACGGGCAGCGGCGTCCAGGACGGCGGATCGCCGAGCTGCTCTCGCTGGTCGGCCTTGACCCCTCGCACGCCGCCCGCTACCCGCAGGACTTCTCCGGCGGGCAGCGGCAGCGCATCGCCATCGCCCGCGCGCTCGCGCTGGAACCCCGGCTGCTGGTGCTGGACGAGCCAGTCTCGGCCCTCGACGTGTCGATCCAGGCCGGGGTGATCAACCTGCTCGGCTCGCTCAGGGCCAGGCTCGGTCTGTCCTACCTGTTCGTGGCGCACGACCTGGCCGTGGTGCGCCACATCGCCGACCGGGTAGCCGTGATGTACCTCGGCAGGATCGCCGAGATCGGGCAGGTGGACGCCGTCTACCAGGCTCCGGCGCATCCGTACACGCAGGCCCTGCTGTCGGCGATCCCGCTGCCCGATCCGGTGCGTGAGCGCGCACGGGACCGGATCCTGCTCGAAGGCGACCTGCCCAGCCCGGCCGACCCTCCGACGGGCTGCCGCTTCCGCACCCGATGCCCGAAGTTCCGCGCGGAACTCACCGGGGACGAGCGCCGGCTCTGCGTGGACGTCGAGCCCGAGGTACGCCCGCTGAGCGCGGACCAGGGCGCGGCCTGCCACTACGCCGAGCGGCGCGACGTCGTATAACCAGGAGGTAATCGCTCGATGAAAGCATCACGTCTTGTCGTGGCCGTCACCGTGACGGGCTCGCTTCTGCTGGCGGCCTGCGGCGGCGGTGGGGGCAGCTCGGGCGGCGGCGGCACGGCGGGGGACGACCGTGCGCCGAAGGCCTACGACGTCAACCCGCAGCCGCGCGACAAGGTCAAGGACGGCGGCACGCTGCGATGGGGCATCAACGAGTTTCCCGCGCAGTGGAACAGGAACCACGTGGACGGCAACCTGGCGATGGCCGCCGTGGTCAGCAACGCGCTGCTGCCCTCACCGTTCCTGTCCGACGAGAAGGCCGAGATCACGGTGAACGACAACTACGTGATCGACGCCAGGGTGACCGAGCGGCGGCCCGAACAGGTGGTCACGTACACGCTGAACCCCAAGGCCAGATGGTCCGACGGGAGCCCGATCACGTGGGCCGACTACCGGACGCAGTGGCGGGCGCTGAACGGGCGCGATCCTGACTTCCGCATCGCCTCGTCCACCGGCTATCAGGACATCGGGCAGGTGGCGCGGGGCAAGGACGACTTCCAGGTGGTGGTGACGTTCGACCGGCCCTTCGGCGACTGGCAGTCGCTCTTCTCTCCGCTGCTGCCCGCCGCCACCAACCGCACGCCCGAGTCGTTCAACAACGCCTGGCTGAACAAGATCCCGGCGTCGGCGGGTCCGTTCAAGTTCGGCGGATTCACCTTCAACGGGTCGAGCGAGTTGCTCAAGGACCGCGACGTGCGGCTGGCCGTGCAGCTCGGCATCGACCGCCAGGCCATCGCCCGGTCCGACCTGCAGGGGCTGGACTGGCCGATCGCGCTGCTGAACAACCACTTCTTCATGAACACGCAGGAGGGCTACCGGGACAACGCCGGCGAGCTGCGCGCGTACAACCCGGCACGGGCCAAGAAGCTGCTGGACGCGGCCGGCTGGCAGCTCGCGGGCGGGGGCGGCACGGTCAGGCAGAAGGACGGCAAGCCCCTCGACCTGCGCTTCGTGGTGCCGTCGGGGGTGCAGGTCAGCAAGGCGGAAGGCGAGCTGGCGCAGAGCATGCTGGCGCAGATCGGCGTGAAACTGACCATCAAGGCCGTGCCCAGCGACGACTTCTTCAGCAAGTACGTGATCCCCGGGAACTTCGACATCACGCCGTTCGCCTACATCGGCACACCGTTCCCGGTCTCGAGCAGCTACGGCATCTACGCGAACGCGCCCGACGGGAAGACGTGGAACGCGAACTTCGGGCGCGTCGGGTCGGCGGCGGTCGACGAGGCCATGAGCCGGGCGGCCCAGAGCCTGGACCCGGTGCGGGCCCGCAAGGAGACCAACAAGGCGGACCGGCTGATCTGGCAGCAGGTGACCGTGCTGCCGCTCTACCAGCGGCCGCAGACCGTCGCGACCCGGGAGACGCTGGCCAACGCGGGGGCGCGCGGGTTCTACGACCTCCGCTACGAGGACATCGGTTTCATGCGCTGACGCGGCCGGCCGGCCGGCCCGCTCGCCCCGTTCCGCCGCGGCGGTGGCCGTCAGGTGGGCGCGCCGGCCGTGACGCGGTCGACGAGGCCCTTGGTGCCCTCCTCGCGCGCGCAATGAGCGCAGCAGTACCAGTGCTCGCCCGACTGGACGCCGTGCCCGATGACCTTCGTACCGCAGTGCTCGCAGATGGGCGCCATCGCCTCGATCGCGCACTGGAAGCAGTCGAAGGTGTGCACGGCCCCTTGCGCGCGCACCTCGAACGCCATGTCGTAGTCGTTGCCGCAGGTCTCGCAGACAGCCATGGTGATCCCCTTTGCACTGAATCCGCAGTTTGAGTTTCCCCTTTCCCCAAACAGCGGCCGTATTCCGGCCGTCCTTCACGGCCCGCGCAGCACGAAGCGGCCTACCAGCGGCAGGCCGAGCAGGCCGAGAGCCGCCAGCGCGGCGGGCAACCCGAGCCAGCCGCTGAGCCCGGCGACCAGCAGCGGGCTGACCACGAACCCGGTGTACGAGATCGTCGACACCCACCACACCAGCGTCCCGCCGGCGTCGCCGGCGGCGGCGCGGCTGAGCAGGGCGGGCACCATCGGACCGAGCGCCAGCCCGGTCAGCGCGAACCCGGCCATGGAGACCGGCACGCTGCCGCCCAGGCCGGCCAGCGCGATGCCCGCGCCGCCGCCCACCCCCGCCACCAGGTACAGCGTCCTGAGCGGCATCCTCGGCAGCGCCTGCACGGTGAGCCGCCCGACCGTCAACGCCGCCATGTAGACCGCGGGTGCGGCGCTGGCCGTCAGCGGGCTCGCCCCGCGGTGCTCCTCCAGCAGCAGCACCGACCACTGCTCGACCGAGTTCTCGATGGTCAGCACGCAGGCGGCCAGCACTCCGAGCAGCAGCGCGGCCCCCACGAGGCTGCGCCGGTCGATAGGGGAGGAAGTGACAGGCAGGCCGCGCCCCAGCGGCAGCGCGAGCAGCGTCAGTGACGCGGCGATCACGATCAGCCCGATCGCCACGAGCACCGTGCCGGCGTCGAGGCCGAGCGAGCGGGCCAGCCCGGTGGCCGGCGCGGCGGCGATGACCGCGACGGGGAACGCGGCATGCACGGGCTGGAAGAGCCGGCGCCCGCTCTCGCGCTCGGCCCTTCCTGTGGCCAGGTTGAGCGCGATGTCGAGCGCGCCGCTCGCCGCGCCGACCAGCAGGAGCGCGAGTGCGAGCTCCCAGGCCGTGCCCGCCAGGCCGATGCCGGCCACGCTCAGCCCGAACAGCACGGTGAACCCCAGCAGGGCCGCCCGCTCGCGCCCGCGCGCGATCCTCCCGGCAAGCGCCATCGCAGGCAACGCCCCCACCGGTACGGCGCTCAGTGCCAGTCCCAGGTCGCTCGCTGAGAGAGCCAGCTCAAGCTTGACGGCGGGCAGCAGGGCCGACCACGCGCCCCAGAACACACCCCACACCGCGCAGACCGCGATCAGCGGCATTCGACCAGCACCCCTTGAAATTTTGGTCAAGTCACAGTAAAGATCGACGATGTCCTTATTGCCGCCTGCCGAAGGGACACACGTGCTCATCCGCACGGTCATCGCGACCGCCCTGGCCGCCGCCGGAATCGCCGCCATCCCCTCCGCCGCGTACGCCGGATCGGCCGCCTACACCCCCGAGCGCGTCTGCGGCCCCGGCTTCCACCGGGTCAAGGACGGCCACCGCACGATGAAGACCCGCGCGGGAGCGGTGTTCGGGCACGTGTATCTGATGTATAGCAAGCGCAGCGGCAAGAACTGCGTCGCCGCGATCAAGACGGCGTACAAGGGCGCCCGTACGGTGACCGGCGCCCACCTCGAGGTCAGGGGCGGTGGCCGGAGCGAGGACGTGCAGAGATACCGCTACTACGCCGAGACGGGCCACATCGACGGGGCCTGGAAGTGCGTACGGTACTCCGGCTGGACCCGCGACTCCAGCAACCGCGTCGAGGCCTGGGGCGGACGCAAGGCTTGGGGCAACTGCAACGGTTAGGCACGCCGCGAGGTGCCCCACGACCCTGGGACCGGTCAAGCTGCGTGCCGGCCAGGTCAACGACTGCGGGTACTGTGTCGGCATGCGCAGCCGCGACCTGAAGAAGGCCGGCGAAGGCGACGAGCGTCCAGGGTCGGTTGCGGCCTGGCGGGAGGCCACCGTCCGCACTCCGGCACAGCGCGCCGCACTCGGGCCGGCGGAAGAGGCGACCAGGCCGGCTGATCGTGCGGCCGTGCCGGACGCGGTGTGGGAGAAGGCGGGCACCTGAGACTCGTTCTCTGCGGGGAAATGCATTGAGCCGATCAGTGAGCCCGGTTAGGTTGGCGCGCATGGCGGGTGACAAGCGCCCGGCATGCCGCCGTCAAGCGGCGCGGCGCATCGTCGCAGGAGACAGGACACGCGTTCAGAAAGGGGGACGACCATGAAACGCGTGAGAATCATGAAGTCGACCGCCAAACGGCGCCCGCGGCCGGCGGTGGAGCCGGATCTGCGTTCACCTGCGGGTCGCACGCTTCCCTACTGATCTGCTCCTTACGCCGAATTTACGGGGGTTTCGGTAGACACAGAGATAACAAGGACATCACGGGGGGCTCACGATGACGAGGCTTGTGGTGGTGCCGCCACACATCGCCAGGCACAAGGTCCGCTATATCCGCAAGGCAGACCGCCGCAAGCCATCCGCCGACCCCAAGGTGATCGACCTGCGGGCCTACACCGGCAGAAACGTGATCCGTTTCCCCGGCGGTCCCACCTCCGCCGCCTAGCGGCCTCCTGGTGCGGGGCCCGCGGCATCCGGCGTCAGCCGTACAACTTCTCGGTGTAGGCCTTGCCGTAGTAGGTCTCCAGCTCTTCGACGCTCTCCTCGACCACCTGCACGTCCTTGACCAGCCTGGCGTGCGAGGGCAGGACGTCGGGATGCCAGGTGTCGGGCTTCCACAGCGCGGCGCGCAGGAACGCCTTGGCGCAGTGGAAGAAGATCTGCTCGATCTGCACCACGAGCGCGAGGTGCGGCCGGTGGCCCTTGACGATCAGCTCGTCGAAGAACGGGGCATCGCGTACGAGCCTGGCCCGGCCGTTGATGCGCAGGGTCTCGTTGCGGCCGGGAATGAGAAAGATCAACCCCACATGCGGATTTTTCAGGACGTTGAGGAATCCGTCCGCCCGGCGATTCCCCGGGCGGTCCGGGATGGCGATCGTCGTGTCGTCGATGACATACACGAACCCGGCGGGGTCGCCCTTGGGCGAGACGTCACATGCGCCCTGGTCGTCCGACGTGGCGATCAGGCAGAACGGCGAGGCTGCCAGCCAGTCGCGGTCGCGCCGGTGGAGGCGTACGCGCTCCTTGGTCACGGCCCTCGACATCACCTCGCCGAGGAGCTCGCGCAACTCGTCCTCGGACCCGATCTCCGCCCAGCTCATCTGATCTCCCTTCGGGGGTTTCCCCTATTTTGTCAGGGAATCGGATCGAGCATCCTGTGACCTTTTCCGCAGAATGAGCTCCGCGTGCCGGGGGTCGAGCCGGGCGGCCGTGCCACTGGGCCGGGCCGGGCCTGGCGGGACAGGGGCGACCCCGGCCCAGTGGCACGGCGCGGTGGTGTTACTCGACGCGCAACATGGTCCAGTGTGACGGCTTACCCTCGTGCATCGCGTCGTTGCAGTTGCAATTGCCGCAGCCAGGGATCATTTCCGGTCCTTTCCTCGCCTTGCCGGATGAGGTCTCGTACCCAGGGTGACGGAGGCATACGCTGGCGTGTCTGCCAGAGTTCCCCACCCCGCGGGCCACACCACCCCGCCGCTACCAGCGCCGGGCGTGCGCCATCGCCGCCAGGTACGCATCGCGCTCGGCCGCGAACCGGGCGTGATCCATCCCCTGCCGCTCGGCCCGCAGGTGCAGCATGGTCAGCTCGGTCGCCGCCTGCTGGTAGTCGCTCATGGGCCGGCCGAGCCCCACCTTCCTGGCCCACTTGCGCGCCTCCTTACGGCCGGGCAGCGTGCTGAGCATCCTGACATCGGCCTCGGTGACCAGCCCGGTGGGCGCGTAGCCGGGCAGGTAGGCGCCCATCTTGGCGACGAGGTGACGGCGCTCGGCGACGGTCACGGCGATCAGGGCGACCAGCGCCACCATGATCACCAGGTAGGCCAGGCCCAGCCAGGCCAGCGATCCCGTGGTGGCGGCGCCGTTCCAGAGGCCGTGCAGGAAGACGGCGGCCAGGTAGCCCAGCGGGATCGCGGCATACCTTCCCGCGGTGCGCCGGGTGAGCGCGTACGCGACCCCCACACCGATCATGGCGGTGTAGACCGGGTGGCCGAGCGGGTCGATCAGGCCCCGCACGACGAACAGCTGCACGGCGCCGCCGGCGCCCTGCTCCGCGAACGCCAGCAGGTAGTAGCCGACGTTCTCCACGGCGGCGAAGCCGAGGCCGGCCATGGAGGCGTACACGATGCCGTCGGTCAGGCCGTCGATCTCCCTGCGCCTGCGCAGGAGAAGGAGCAGCGCCGAGCCCTTGAGCGCCTCCTCGATCACCGGGGCGAGCACCACGGCGCCCACGTCGTCGACGACCGCGGCGCCGAACCCGGCCCGGACGAACAACTCCTGCCCCACGACGGTCAGCGCGATGCCCAGCACGATCGCCAGCCCCGCGCCCCACGCGAACGCGAACGCGAGACTGAGCTTGGGCTCGGGCTCCAGCCGGTCGAGGGAGAGCACCGCGGCGAGCAGCACCGGCAGCGGCGCCACGGCCAGCAGCGCGGCCAGGCCGAAGCCGACGGGACCGCCGGACACCAGCATGACCGCCAGCACGAGCAGCGCCAGCACACCCGAGACGACCAGGCCGATCAGCAGGGCTTTGCTGGGGCGCTGGGAGAGGGCGCTCTGGGGCCGAGCTGTCATCGTGGTGCCTCACTTCCCGTTCGGTCCGCCCACTATGCGGGCCACGCATCTACAGGCGCTCAACGGTCACTTGATTCGCGGTAATAGGGGTCGGCCACGACGGGCTCGCCGTCGGTGTACGAATACACCTCCCGGCCGGAGATGAACACCCTCTGCGCCCGGCTCATGACGTCCAGCGGGTCACCGGACCAGATGACCACGTCGCCGTCGAGCCCGGGGCGCAGGGAGCCCACCCGATCGTCGACGCCCATGATCCTGGCCGGGGTCAGGCTGATCGACCGCAGCGCCTCGGCCGGGTCCAACCCCTCCTTGACCGCGAGCGTGGCCTGATGGACGAGGAAGTGGATGGGCACGACGGGGTGGTCCGTGGTGATGGCCAGCTCGACGCCCGCCCGTGCCAGGATGCCGGGGTTGCGCAGCGAGCGCTGCCGCAGCTCGACCTTCGACCGGCTGGTGAACAGCGGGCCGATGATGACCGGAACGTTCCTGGCGGCCAGGGTGTCGGCCAGCAGGTGACCTTCGGTGCCGTGATTGATCACGACCCGGTAGCCGAACTCGGCCGCCAGCCTGAGCGCCGTGGCGATGTCGTCGGCCCGGTGCGTGTGCTGGCACCACGGCAGCTCGCCGTCCAGCACACGGACGAGGATCTCCAGCGTGCCGTCGCGGTCGAACGGCTTGCCCTCCGCCTCCGCGGCCGCCCGCCTGGCCCGGTAGTCCTGCGCCTTCATGAACGCGTCGCGGATCACCGCGGCCACACCCTGCCGGGTGGAGGGCAGCTTCTGCTGGTCGCCGTAGACGCGCTTGGGGTTCTCGCCGAGGGCGCTCTTGACGCTCACCGGCTCCCTGATCAACATCTCGTCCACGCTCCTGCCCCAGCACTTCACGGCGACCGTCTGCCCGCCGATCGGGTTGCCGGAGCCCGGTTTGATCACCGCCGTGGTCACGCCGCCCGACAGCGCGTCGGCGAAGCCCAGGTCGGCGGGGTTGATGGCATCGAGGGCACGCAGGCGGGCGCCGTTGGGGTCGGTCATCTCGTTGGTGTCCTGACCGGCCCAGCCCTCCGCCTCTTCGTACACGCCCAGGTGGCCGTGGGCCTCGACGAAGCCGGGCAACACCCAGCCGCCACCGGCGTCCACGACGGGAGTCCCCTCCGGCACGGCCACGTCCCGGCCGACCGCGGTGATCTTCCCGTCCTCGATGAGCACGGTGCCTCCGTCGATGGGGTCTCCGTCGACCGGAACGACAAATCCGCCGACGATAGCAAGGTTCATGACCCCGTAACTTACAGGTGAGCGGGTAGGGGCTCGGAATGACGATCTCCGACCTCTACAGCCGATGGCTGCTCGAGATGTGGAACGGCGACTTCGAACTCGCCCACGAACTCGTCACCCCTGGCTTCACCGGCCACTGGCCAGGCATGGAGGTGTCGGGGCCGGACGAGCTGGTCGAGGTGCTCAAGCAGGGGTACGCCCCCTTCCGCGACGTCGAGGTCACGCTCGACGTCGGCCCGATCCCGGACGGTGACCTGGTGGCGGCCAGGTGGACGTTCACCGGCGCCTACCTGGGTGGTCTCCCCGGCGCGACCGTGGCCGAGGGGACCAGGGTGGCCTTCAGCGGACACGACATCCTGCGGGCCGAGGGCGGCAGGTTCGCCGAATACTGGGTGATCTCGGATGCCCAGACCTTCAGCAGGGAACTGGGGATAGGCTGACATATCGCTTTATGTCGGTGCACTTCATGTCGGTGCACGCGGTAGGTACAGGATGGTGCATGTCACAGGAGTACGCGCCCGAGGCGAGCCCGCCACCCCGCTCGCTGAGTGACGACGAGTTGTCCCAGCTGCTGAGCGGGCAACGATTCGGGGCGCTGGCCACCAACAAGAGCAGCGGCCACCCGCACATGTCCACCGTCCAGTACACGTGGGACCCCCGGCAGCGCGTCGTGCGCATCTCCACCATGGCCGAGCGGCTCAAGGTCAGGCAGCTGCACAAGGACCCGCGCGGCGCCCTCTACGTGGCCAGCGACGACTTCGCCTCCTACGCCGTGGCCGAGGGCGAGGCGGAGCTGTCGCCGGTGACCACCGATCCGGGTGACGAGGTGGGCCTGGAACTCCTGGCCATGCAGCAGCACGTCGACGACCCCACCACCTTTCTGCGCCAGATGGCCGACGACCGGCGGCTGGTGATCAGGCTCAGGGTGTCGCAACTGTACGGGACCGCTCTGTCCAAGCCCGCCGGATAGCGCGGCGCCGGTTGTAGGCCACCGACGCGATCACGACCAGGACGAGCGCCAGGTCGACGGCCACCGACCAGCGCATGGCCGTGACGTGCCGCCCGCCCTCCGCGACGACGAAGAAGACCGCGCCGATCACGGCCACGCCGCCCGCGCCCGCGAACTGCTGGGCGGTGCTCAGTACACCCGACCCGATGCCGGCCTGATGCGGCTCGACCTCGACCAGCGCCGCCCCGATGAGTTGCGGCAACACCAGGCCGTTGCCGGCGCCGACGAGCATGAGCGCGACCAGGATGTACGGCAGCCCCTGACCGGCCGCCACCAGGAGCAGGCCCAGCCCGAGCGCGACCACCAGGCCGCCTGCGATGACGACGATCAGCCCGCGCCTCCTGACCAGCCGGACCCCGAGCAACGAGGTGAGCGTGAACATCGCGCCCATCGGCGCGAAGGCCAGGCCCGCCTGGAACGCCGTGAGCCCCAGCCCGCTCTGGAGCAGCAGCGTCAGCGTGAACATGAACGAGGCGAAGTACGCCATGAAGGCGACGATCGACCCGACGCCCGCCAGGTAGGAGTGGACCCTGAGCAGCGCCAGGTCGAGCACCGGCTGCCCGCCCCGCGCCCCGAGCGCCCGCAGCCAGCGCCAGGTCAGCGCGAACACCGGGACACTCGCCACCATGCACGCCCATGCCCAGAGGGGCCAGCCCAGGCTGGTGCCGAGGCCCAGCGGCACCAGCAGCAACGCCACCCCGGCCGCCAGCCCGGCCGCGCCCGGCACGTCGAGCCTGGAACGACGTGCCGTCTCCACTTCCGGGAGCAGCCGCCAGGCCAGCGGCACGACGACCAGCCCGACGGGCAGGTTGATGAGGAAGACCGCCCGCCAGCCGAGCCCGAGCACGTCGGCCGTCAGCAGCAGGCCGCCCAGCACCTGGCCGGCGATCGAGCCGAGGCCGCCGGTCGCGCCGTACCAGCCGATGGCGCGTGCCCGCTCGCCCGGCGGATAGACGGCGGAGATCGTGGCCAGCACCTGCGGCACCATGGCGGCGCCCGCCAGCCCCTGCAGCAGGCGGGCGGCGACGAGCTGGGCCGGGGTCTGCGCGATCCCGCCCAGCACCGACGCCACCGTGAACGCGGCCACACCCCAGACGAACACGCGCCGGTAGCCGTAGCGATCGCCGAGCCGCCCGCCGGTGATCATCCCCGCCGCGTACGTGAAGGCGTAGCCGGCCACGATCAGCTCCAGGGCCGCGGGCCCGGCGTGCAGGTCACGTTCGAAGGAAGGGGCGGCCACGTTCACCACGAAGAAGTCGAACTGCGCCATGAACCAGGCCGACAGAAGAACGGCCAACGCTCCGCGATAATGCACATTTCAGGTTAAAGGGTCATGAACTTCGGCCCCGCGGCGGGTCCGCGTGTCGGATGCTCACCGCCAGGGCACCGCGGGGCTACTCTGCACTCAACTGCAAGTCATGCGATCTTGTGACCGTCGAGTCGTAGGCCTCTCCCCAGCAGAGGAGACCCATGCCCAGACGACTCGCCCTCGTCATCGCGACCACCCTCGCCATCGTGACCGCGCTCACCGGGACCGCCACCGCGGCCTCCGGCCGCCCGGTCGTCAACGTCGCCCACCGGGGCGCGTCCGCGTACGCCCCCGAGAACACGATCGCCGCCTTCGAGCTCGCGGACGACCAGCGGGCCGACATGTTCGAGCTGGACGTCCAGGAGACCAAGGACCACCGGCTGGTCCTCATGCACGACACCACCCTGACCCGCACCACCGACGCCGAGAAGGTCTTCCCCGGCCTGTCGCCGTGGAACGTCGGCGACCTCACCCTCTCCCAGATCCGAAAACTCGACGCCGGCTCGTGGTTCTCCGGCAAGCACGCGGGCGAACCGGTGCCCACACTCGGCGAGGCGCTGCGCACGATGAGCGGCTCGGACATGGGCCTCCTCCTGGAGGTCAAGGCCCCCGACCGGTACCCCGGCATCGAGGCCCGCATCGCCGCCGAACTGCGGCGCAACCCCCGCTGGCTGGCGCCGGGGCGACTGGTCGTGCAGTCGTTCGACTGGGATTCGATGCGCAAGTTCCACCGGCTCCTGCCCGGCGTGCCGATCGGGCTGCTCGGCACGCCGGCGACCGCGGAACTGCCCGCACTGGCCACGTTCGCCGACCAGATCAACCCGCCGTACACCACGCTCACGTCGGCGTACGTCCGGCGCGTGCACGGGCTCGGCATGGAGGTCCTCACCTACACGGTCGACGATCCGGACGACATGCGCCGGATGATCTCCTACGGGGTGGACGGCATCATCACCAACAAACCCGACGTCCTGCGTGACCTGACCGACGCCTGACCTTCGGACGGCCGCATCCCGCCCCCGACC
>NZ_SMKP01000178.1:0-22834 GCF_004349015.1 Nonomuraea diastatica | reverse complement strand
CCCCCACCCCCCGCTCCACCTGGCGTTCCGGCCGGCTCGTCGTGCTCCTCGGCCTGGTCGTCGTGCTCGCGGCGGTGGCGAGCGTGCTGCTCGGCTCCGGCCGGGGTCCCGCACGCCCCCTCGACCCCGGCGACACCTCGCTGATGGGCTCCAGGGCACTGGCCGAGCTGCTGCGCGAGCGGGGCGTCACCGTCGACCGGGTCGACTCCGCCCAGGCTGCCACCGACAAGGCCGCCACGGGCGACCGCCTGCTGCTCATCACCGACCAGGCGTACGTCGACGAGGGCCGCCTCGCCGGACTCCCCGGCGACCGGCTGATCGTCGGCGACGTCATCGGCCTGCGCGCCCTGGCCCCCGGGGTGAGCACGCTGCCCCAGCCCGCGCGCCCCCGATCGCGCGAGCCCGAGTGCCCGCTGCCCGCCGCCCAGGCCGCGGGCAGCGCCCACATGGGCGGCGTCACCTTCCGCGGCCCGCCGGGGTCCACCGGCTGCTACCCGGCGGGCGACGGGCACACGCTGGTCAGCTACGCCAACGGCAGCGGCGTCACCACCGTCGTCGGCGACGGCGGCTTCATGACCAACCAGCGGCTGGCCGAGGACGGCAACGCGGCGCTCGCGCTCGTCCTCCTCGACACCGGCAAGCCCGTGACCTGGCTCGTCCCCCCGGAGAACCCGCCGCCCGGCGAGCTGGCCGGCGAGCAGGGCCAGTCGATGTACGACCTGATGCCCGGCAACGTCCGCTGGATCATCTACATGGCGATCATCGCCGTGGCGCTCACGGCGTTCTGGCGGGGCAGGCGGCTGGGGCCAGTGGTGGTGGAGAAGCTGCCCGTGGTCGTCAGGGCCGCCGAGACGGTCGAGGGGCGTGGCAGGCTCTACCGGGCGAGGCACGCCAGGGAACGCGCGGCCGCCGCGCTGCGTGCGGGCACGATCGACCGGCTCACGGCCAGGCTCGGGCTTGGCCACGGCGCGGGGCCGCAGGAGGTCGTCGCGGCGCTCGCCGCCCGCACGGTGGAGGACCCGCACCACCTCGGCGCGGCACTGTACGGGCCGCCGCCGGCGGACGACGCCAGGCTCGTCGAACTGGCCGGATACTTGGACTTGATCGAAAGGCAGTTGAGTGAACTTTGACGAGACCTACCGCGTGACGAGTTCGGGCGACTCGGCGAGAGAGGCGCTGGCGGCGTTGCGCACCGAGGTGTCCAAGGCCGTGGTCGGGCAGGACGCGGTGGTGACGGGGATGGTCATCGCGCTGCTGTGCAAGGGCCACGTGCTGCTCGAAGGCGTGCCAGGCGTGGCCAAGACGCTGCTGGTGCGCACGCTCTCGGCGGCCCTGTCGCTCGACTTCAAGCGGGTGCAGTTCACGCCCGACCTGATGCCGGGCGACGTGACAGGCTCGCTGATCTACGACGCGAAGACCGCGCAGTTCGAGTTCCGCGAGGGCCCGGTGTTCACCAACCTGCTGCTCGCCGACGAGATCAACCGCACCCCGCCGAAGACGCAGGCCGCCCTGCTCGAAGCGATGGAGGAACGGCAGGTCAGCGTCGAAGGCGCGGCCCGGGCGTTGCCCGACCCCTTCGTGGTCTGCGCCACCCAGAACCCCGTCGAGTACGAAGGCACCTACCAGCTGCCCGAAGCGCAGCTCGACCGGTTCCTGGTCAAGCTGACCGTGCCGCTGCCGCCGCGCGATCAGGAGATCTCGGTGCTCGACCGGCACGCCCGCGGCTTCGACCCGCGCGACCTGTCGGAGGTCAAGACCGTGGCCACGGCCGCCGACCTGGCCGCGGGCCGGGAGGCGGCGGCCAACGTGCACGTGGCGCCCGAGGTGCTCGGCTACATCGTGGACGTCGCCCGCGCCACCAGGAACTCGCCGGCGTTGCAGCTCGGCGTCTCGCCGCGCGGCGCCACCGCCCTGCTCGCGGCCTCCCGGGCGTGGGCGTGGTTGTCCGGGCGCCAGTACGTCACGCCCGACGACGTGAAGGCGCTGGCCAGGCCCGCTCTGCGGCACCGCGTCCAGCTCCGGCCCGAGGCCGAGCTGGAAGGGGCGACCGCGGACGGCCTGCTCGACGGCATCCTGGCCTCCGTCCCGGTCCCCCGCTGACGGCGGCGAGTGAGGAGGTGAGCGACCAGTGGCGCTGACGGGACGTGCCGGCCTTCTGGCGGCGATCGGGATCCTGGTGGTGATGTTCGCGCCCCTGCCGGGGCCCGCACTGGCCGGGGTCTGCCTGCTGCTGGCCGCCGCGATCATCGTGGACCTGGTGTTCGCCGGCGCGGTGCGCCCGCTCAGGTTCCACCGCTCCGGCGAGACCCTGATGCGCCTGGGCCAGCGGGCCACGGTGGAGCTGGTGGTGGAGAACCCTGGTCCCCGGCGTGTACGCGGTGTGCTCAGGGACGCCTGGCAACCCTCCGCGGGAGCCTCGCCCCGCGTCGCCCCGCTGGACGTGCCGACCGGCGAGCGGCGCAAGATCGTCGTGACCCTCGATCCGACCAGGCGCGGCGACCGGGCGTCCGTGGCCGTCACGGTGCGCTCGGTCGGGCCGCTCGGCCTGGCCGCCCGCCAGGGCAGCCACCAGGCTCCGTGGTCGGTGCGGGTGCTGCCGCCGTTCCTGTCGCGCAAGCATCTGCCCTCCAGGCTGGCCAGGCTGCGCGAGCTGGACGGGCAACATCCGGCGCTGGTGCGCGGGCAGGGCACCGAGTTCGACTCGCTGCGCGAATACGTGGTGGGCGACGACGTACGCTCCATCGACTGGCGGGCCACCGCGCGCCGCCACGACGTCGTGGTGCGCACCTGGCGTCCCGAGCGCGACCGCCGCGTGCTGATCGTGCTCGACACCGGCCGCACCTCGGCGGGCCGGGTGGGTGACGCGCCGATCCCCCTGGCCGGCGCGGGGAGAAGCGGTGGCGGGCCATCTCCCGGGCCGTTGCTCGGACCGGATCCGCGGCCGGCGCCCGGCTGGCCGCGGCTCGACTGGTCGATGGACGCCGCGCTGCTGCTGGCCGCCCTGGCGGCCAGGGCCGGCGACCAGGTGGACTTCCTGGCCTACGACCGGGCGGTACGCGCGTGGGTGAGCGGGGAGTCGCGCACCGAACTGCTGTCGTCGCTGGTCAACGCGATGGCGCCGATCGAGGCGGAGCTGATCGAGGCCGACTCGCAGGGCATGGTGGCCGCCATCCTGTCCAGGGCCAAGCGGCGCTGCCTGGTCGTGCTGCTGACCGACCTGAACTCGGCGGCGCTGGACGAAGGGCTGATGCCGGTGTTGCCGCAGTTGTCCGCGCGGCACCTGGTGCTGGTCGCCGGGGTGTCCGATCCGCAGGTGGCGGCCATGGCCGGCCGCCGCAACTCGGCCGAGGAGGTCTACGACGCGGCGGCCGCCGAGCACGCGCGGCTCGGACGCAGGCTCATCACCGCCAGGCTGCGCCGGCACGGGGTCGAGGTGGTCGACGCGGCGCCGGACGACATCGCGCCCGCGCTCGCGGACGCGTACCTGGCGCTGAAGGCCGCGGGACGCCTCTGACGGCCTGTCGTCAGGCCGACGGGGCGACGTCGGGGGCGCGTTCGAGGTCGCCGGTCTCGTTCCGCGCCAGAGCCCGGCGGCCGAAGACGATCACGTACGTCAGGAAGACCGCCTCGGCGAGCACACCGATGCCCACCCGCGCCCACGTCGGCAACCCCGACGGGGTCACGAACGCCTCGATCAGCCCCGACACGAACAGCACCACGACCAGCCCGAGCGCCACGCTCATCACCGCTCTGCCCTGCTCGGCCAGCGCCTCGACCCGCTTGCGGGGGCCGGGATCGACGACCGTCCAGCCCAGGCGCATGCCGACGGCCGCCGCCAGGAACACCGCGGTCAGCTCCAGGAGCCCGTGCGGCATGATGAGGCCGAAGAAGATATCCAGTTTGTCCCTGGAGGCCATGAGGCCGCCGGAGACGGCGACGTTCTCGGCATTCGCGTAGAGCGCGTACGGGATCGGCAGCCCCAGCAGCACCGAGTAGGCGATCATCAACGCCGAGACCCACGCGTTGTTCACCCACACGCGGCTGGCGAAGGACGCGGCGGGATTTTCCGAGTAGTAGTCGGCGAAGTCCTCCTCGACCAGCTGGGTGATCTCCTCAGGGCTGGCGATGGCGGCCTGGACCTCGGGGTTGTTCGCGACCCACGCGCCCATCACGAAGGCGACCACCAGGAACGCGGCCGAGCTCGCCAGCCACCACCACCGGGCGCGGTAGGCCACCACGGGGAACGTCACCGTGAAGAACCTCGTCAGCTCCCGCCAGGCCGGCGTGTGCGCGCCGGTCACCGCGGACCTGGCCCTGGCCACCAGTGCGGACAGCCGCCCGGCCAGCATCGGGTCGTTCGACGAGGAGCGCACGATGGACAGATGCGTCGATACCCGCTGATACAGGTCGACCAGCTCGTCCACCTCAACGCCCGTCAGCGACGAACGATTCTTCACCAGGTAGTCGAGCCGGTCCCACACGGGGCGGTGCGCCGCGACGAAAGCATCGATGTCCACCCGAACATTCTGGCCGCTCAATCAGTGCGGCATAGCCGTTAGGCTCCACTTATGTCGGAGGTTGTGACCGGCGACGCCGTCGTCGTCGAAGTGCGGGTGGCCCAGATGCCCTCGCGGGCGCTGGCGATTATCATTGACATGGCGGTGCAGTTCACGGCGATGTTCGGCGCCTACGCGCTTTTAGGAGCGTTCGCCGGCGTCACGGATCTGGCCATGTTCAGCGCCGTCATGATCGTGCTGCTGGTGCTGGTGATGATCGGCTACCCCGTGATCTTCGAGTCCGTCACCAGGGGCCGCAGCCTCGGCAAGCTGGCGCTCGGGCTCCGGGTGGTCAGCGACGACGGCAGCCCCGAGCGCTTCAGGCAAGCGCTGTTCCGCGGGCTGGCTGGGGTGGTGGAGTTCTGGCTGCTCGCCGGCGCGCCGGCGCTGATCGCCTCGCTGGTCTCGCAGCGGGGCAAGCGGCTGGGCGACGTGTTCGCGGGGACCATCGTGATCTCCGACCGGGCGCCGCGCGACGCCGGGCAGGTCATCATGATGCCGCCGCCGCTGGCGAGCTGGGCGGCCACGCTGGAGCTCTCCCAGCTGCCCGACGACGTGGCGCAGGCGGCCCGGCAATACCTGTTGCGCTGGGCGGACCTGTCGCCGCAGGTCCAGCACGAGATGGGCGTGCGCATCGCGACCCAGGTGGCGTCCTTCGTCTCCCCTGCGGCCCCTGCCGGGACGCCGCCGTACGCGTACCTGAGCGCCGTCCTGGCCGAGCGCCGCCGACGGGAGCAGGCCCGGTTCGCGCAGCGAGCGGGAAACGGCGGCGCGCCCCAGGGCCCGTACCCGCAGCCCGGCCCCTACCCGCAGCCAGGGCCTCCTCCGGCGGCTTCCCACCAGCCGCCCGGCCCGTACCCACAGCCTGGCCCGCCGGCGCCGCCTCCGGCCGCGCCCGCCCCGGAGCCGCCACAGGCGACCCCGGGCGGGTTCGCGCCGCCCCAATGACCGAGAGCCCCGGGCGACCGAACCCGCCTCACGGAGAGCGAGGCCCATCAACCCGTGAGGGAGCGCCGACGTCTGGAGGAGCGGCGGGAGCGCAGCGACCAGAGCGAGGGAAGACGGCGGCACCCGGGCGACCGAACCCGCCGAGCGGAGCGAGGCCATAGATTCAGTGCCATCCTCCGTTGCGGTACGACTCCTGCGTCTGCGCGTTCAACCGGTCGGTACGCACACGCCTGGCGCTGTCGGTGAGCCGGTCGTCGATCTTGACGACGTCGAAGCCCTCATGGAAGTCGGCCGCGTAGATGTAGCCGTTGTAGTAGTAGGCGGACCAGATGCCGCCGCCACCGCCGCCCGAGCGGGGGCCGCGCTCGAAGTAGCCGATCTCCCTCGGGTTGGCGGAGTCGGTGAAGTCCCAGACCGACAGCCCGCCCATGTACCACGCCTGGACCATGATGTCGCGGCCCTTGACGGGGATCAGCGAGCCGTTGTGGGCGACGCAGTTCTCGCTGTCGTCCTGGTGGCGGGAGATCTTGAAGTAGCTCTTGAACACGAACCGGCCGTTGGAGATGTCGTAGATCGCGTCGGCGCCGCGGTTCGGGCCGGTGGCTTCGTTGCAGGTGGCCGCGCCGCCGCCGCCGAGCTCGTCGGTGAAGACGACCTTCCTGGCGTTGTTGCTGAAGGTCGCCGAGTGCCAGAACGCGAAGTTGGGGTCGGTGGTCCTGGCGGTGACCTTCGGGTCGAGCCGGTCGGAGATGTCGAACAACACGCCGTCGCCCATGCACGCGCCCGCCGCGATGTCCTTCTCGGCGTACGCGGTGATGTCGTGGCAGCCGGTGGTCGGGATGAGCAGGCCGGGCTGGTCCTCGTTGCCGCCGTCGGGGAAGACGACCGGGGTGGCCGCGACGTGGGCGGCCTCCGGGTGGCGCAGCGGCACCTTGATGATCGAGATCTTGTCGTGCGGCGGCTGGCAGTCGGGGAAGTTCGCCGCCGGCAGGTACGAGGAGACGTAGACGTAGACGTTCTTGTTCCGGTCGCGGCCCTTGCCCGGCACCAGGGTCAGGGTGTGGGAGCCGCAGGCCGTCTCGACCGCCTTGACGTACCTCGGCCTGGCCTTGTTGGAGATGTCGAAGATGCGGACGCCTTCCCAGGCGTCCTTCTCGGAGGCGGGCCGGTCCGTGCTGGCGCAGGAGTCGTCGCTGCGAGAGCTGTCGACGGCGGCGAACAGCAGGTCGCCGTAGACGCTGACGTCCATCTGCCCGCCGGGGCAGACGACGGAGCTGACGGCCCTGGCCTTCCTGGGGTTCCTGATGTCGTAGATGGAGAAGCCGCCGTAGTTGCCGACGTAGGCGTAGTCGCCCTGGAAAGCGATGTCGGTGTTGATGGTCGAGGCGATGGCGTCCGGCTTGGGGACGTTCCTGATGTGGGTCACGTTGGGGCTGGTGACGACGGCGTCAGGCGGCGGGATGTCGCCGGCGGTCGCGGGTAACGAGGTGAGGAGCAGGGCGACGGCTGCCCCGGCCATCGCGAGGACACGGCGCGGGCTGGACATTCGGGATGCCTCCTTCGTACGGGGACCGGCGGCCGGTCAGCGGTGACCGTGGCCACGCTCGGGATAGGACGCCTGGGTCTGCGCGTTGAGCTCGCGCATCTTGACGCCGTTCGCCCGGTTCGTACGCCAGTCGTTGATCTTCAGCACATCGAGGCCCAGGTTGAAGTCGGAGCCGTAGATGTGGCCGTTGTAGTAGTAGGCCGACCAGAAGCCGCCGCTGAGCGCCGGCGCGGTGTTGTCTGGGCCGCGCTCGAAGTAGGCGATCTCCTGCGGATGCGCCGAGTCGGTGAAGTCGACCACGGAGATGCCGCCCTGGTACCACGCCTGCACCATGATGTCGCGGCCCTTGACCGGGATCAGCGAGCCGTTGTGGGCGACGCAGTTCTCGCTGTCGTCCTGGTGCCGGGCGATCTTGAAGTAGCTCCTGAAGACGAGCTGACCGCGCTCGATGTCGAAGTAGGCGTTGGCGCCCCGGTTGGGCCCGATGGCCTCGTTGCAGGTGGCCGCGCTGCCGCCGCCGAGCTCGTCGGTGAAGATGACCTTCGTGCCCTTGTTGTTGAACGTGGCCGAGTGCCAGAAGGCGAAGTTCTCCTCGTCCCGCACGGTCGCGGTGACCTTGGGCCGCTCGGGGTCACGGATGTCGAGCAGGATGCCCTCACCCATGCAGGCGCCCGCCGCGATGCCCTTCTCCGGGTACGCGGTGATGTCGTGGCAGCCCGTGGTGGCGGACCTGCCGTCGGGATAGGGCAGTTGCCTGCCCGGGTAGCCGCCGTCGGGGAACAGGTTGGGCGTCGCGATGACGGTGGCGGCGGACGGGTTCCGCAGCGGCACCTTGACGATCGAGATGAGGTCGTGCGGCGTCGCGCAGTCGGGGAACGCGTCGCTCGGGCCGTAGGAGGAGACGTAGATGTAGACGTTGCGCCGCCACCGGTCGGGGACCAGGGTGTGCGTGTGCGAGCCGCAGTTCGTCTCGACCGCCTTGATGTACTTCGGGTGCGACTTGTCGGAGACGTCGAAGATGCGTACGCCCTCCCACGACTCCTTGACGGAGGCGGGCTGCGAGGTGCTGCTGCACGAGTCGTTGTTACGCGAGGAGTCGACCGAGCCGAACAGCAGGTCGCCGTAGACGCTGACGTCCATCTGGCCGCCGGGGCAGACCACGGAGCTGACGAGCGAGGTGCGCTTGGGGTTGCGGATGTCGTAGATCGAGAAGCCGTAGTAGTTCCCGACGTACGCGTAGTCGCCCTGGAAGGCCATGTCTGTGTGGATGTCGGCCAGGGCCTCGGGTTTGGGCACGTTCGTGACGTGCTTGATGTTCGGGCTCATGACGATCTCGCCAGGAGCCGGGATGTCCGCAGCCTGGACCGGCAGAGTGGCGCCGGCCAGCGCGACCAGGGCCGCGACCAGGATGAGGACCCTGCGGCGGGTGAACACTCGGGGACCTCCGATAAAGGGGGCATAAACCTCCGTTATGGTCGCTCTCTTCACCGCCGCTGACCAGCGTCCAATCTGTCAATTTTTGTTCCGGTTTGGCCTCTTTCCCAACCGTGATTCATGACTTAGAGTGCGCATTCTCCACCACGTTTGTCAGGGAGGCTGGGTGCGCGCCGCGCTCATTGTCGTCATGGCCACGGTCGTCACCCTCACCAGCTGCAGCTCCAGCACGTCACCTCAGGCGCCACGGGCCGACTCGACCGCCCCCGTGATCGCTCCCGGCCGGCCAGGCGAGCAGGAAAGAACGCTGTCGCCGGCCGAGGCCGCCACCGCGGTGCCCTCCCCCACCCCGAACGCCGCCGACGTGACCTACGTCCAGGACATGATCGTCCATCACCGGCAGGCCCTGGACATGGCGCTGCTGGCCCCGAACAGGGCGGAGTCGCCCAAGGTGAAGGGCCTGGCCGACCGGATCAAGGCCGCCCAGGCGCCCGAGATCCAGTACATGACCACGTGGCTGCGGGAGCAGGAGCAGAAGGTGCCCGACCACCACGCGGCGCACGACGGCATGCCGGGCATGGCCACGCCCGAGCAAATGGAGGCGCTGCGGGCGGCGACGGGCAAGGACTTCGACCGGATGTTCCTGCAGCTCATGATCAACCACCACCAGGGGGCGATCACGATGTCGGAGAAGGTGCTGAGCAGCGGCTCCCACATCAGGATCGAGGAGCTGGCCAGTGATGTGAGCGTCACCCAGCTGGCCGAGATCCGGCGCATGCGCGAAATGCAAACCGCGTTGTAGCCGCCCCCTCGGGAGCCGGCGCAGGCGAACCTCTGGCCGCGCCCTTCAGGAGCCGACGCGCCAGGAGTGTAGATAGTCCTCCTGCTCGGCGGTCAGCTCGTCGATGCCGATGCCGGTGGCGGCCAGCTTGAGCCGGGCCACCTCGTGGTCGATCTCCGGCGGCACGTCGTAGACGCCCGGCTCCAGGCGCGCCCGCTCGCCGGCCAGCCACGCCACGGCCAGGGCCTGCGCCGAGAACGACATGTCCATGACCGCGGCCGGGTGCCCCTCGGCGGCCGTCAGATTGACCAGCCGCCCCTCGGCGAGCAGCAGCAGCCGGCGCCCGTCGGGCATGACGTACTCGTCGGTGTTGGGCCGCACGCCACGGATCACCTCGACGGCCAGCTCGTCCAGCGCCCGCACGTCGATCTCCACATCGAAGTGCCCCGCGTTGGCCAGGATCGCGCCGTCCTTCATGGCGGCGAGGTGCTCGGCCCTGATCACGTCACGGTTGCCGGTCACGGTGATGAACAGGTCGCCGAGCAGGGCCGCCTGCGCCATCGGCCGCACCTCGTAGCCCTGCAGCGTCGCGTCGAGTGCCTTCACCGCGTCGATCTCGGTGACGATCACCCGCGCGCCGAAGCCCTTGGCCCGCTCGGCCACCCCGCGCCCGCAGAACCCGAACCCGGCCACGACCACCGTGCGCCCCGCGAGCATGACGTTGGTGGCCCGCATGATCCCGTCGAGCGTCGACTGCCCGGTGCCGTAGCGGTTGTCGAACATGCGCTTGGTGCGGGTGTCGTTCACGGCCACGACCGGGAACTTCAGCGCGTGCTCCGCGGTCATCTGGCGCAGCCTGATGATCCCCGTGGTGGTCTCCTCGCAGCCGCCGCCGACGCCGGCGAGCAGGTCGGTACGCTCGGTGTGCAGGATGTTCACCAGGTCGCACCCGTCGTCGAGCACGAGATCGGGCCCGAGATCGAGCGCCTGGTGGATGTGCCGGTAGTAGGTCGGCCGGTCGACGCCGGCCCGCGCGTGCACCGCGATCCCGTACGCGCGCAACGCCTCGGCCACGTCGTCCCGTGTCGACAGCGGGTTGGAGGCGGCGAGCGCGATCTCGGCGCCCCCCGCCTTCAGCGCTCCCATGAGCACGGCCGTCTCGGCGGTGACGTGCAGACAGGCCGCGATCTTCAGCCCGTCCAGCGGCCGTTCCAGGCCGAAGCGCTCGCCGATCGCGGTCAGCACCGGCATCGAACGCGCGGCCCACGAGATCTGCCGCTCACCGCTTTCCCAGACATCCATGGCTCACCTGTAACCGAAGAAGACGGCCAAGAACGCGCTCGTAACGGCGAGAGTCCCGTGAGCCTTCACGACCGGCCATGACGGACGGAAGCGGCGTCGGCGCGTGCGGGTGACTTGGCCTGCCGTAAAAGATGGGGTTTGGAGCGCTCCGGAGGAGCGCGCACAACTCCGAGAGGGAGAGACCCCCTCGGAGCGTCGTGCAGGAGGCGGAGGAGCCCTCACTCCGGAAGGACGAACCCTTCCGAAGCGGAGGAATCCTCGCAGCGGAGGGCAAGCCCCTCCCGAACCACTCGAAGCGGAGGGCAAGCCCTCTTGAGGCGCCTCGAAGCGGAGAAGCTCCAGGAGGCTCAGTACCGGTAGTGGTCGGACTTGTACGGGCCCTCGACGTGCACGCCGATGTAGGTCGCCTGCTCCTTGGTGAGCTCGGTGAGCTTGACGCCGAGGGCGTCGAGGTGCAGGCGGGCGACCTTCTCGTCGAGGTGCTTGGGCAGCGTGTAGACGCCGATCGGGTAGTCGGCCGTCTTGGTGAACAGCTCGATCTGGGCGATCACCTGGTTGGTGAACGAGTTGGACATGACGAAGCTCGGGTGGCCGGTCGCGCAGCCGAGGTTCATCAGACGGCCCTCGGCGAGCACCAGGATCGTGTGGCCGTCGGCGAAGACCCACTCGTCGACCTGGGGCTTGATGGTGTTGCGCTGGATGCCGGGCAGCTTGGCGAGGCCGGCCATGTCGATCTCGTTGTCGAAGTGGCCGATGTTGGAGACGATCGCCTGGTGCTTCATCCGCGCCATGTGGTCGGCGGTAATGATGTTGAAGTTGCCGGTGCAGGTGACGAAGATGTCGGCGATGCCGACGACCTCGTCCAGCGTGGTCACCTGATAGCCGTCCATGGCCGCCTGGAGCGCGCAGATCGGGTCGATCTCGGTGACGATCACGCGGGCGCCCTGGCCGCGCAGCGCGTCGGCACAACCCTTGCCGACGTCACCGTAGCCGCAGACCACGGCGACCTTGCCGCCGATGAGCACGTCGGTGGCGCGGTTGAGGCCGTCGATGACGGAGTGGCGGCAACCGTACTTGTTGTCGAACTTCGACTTGGTGACCGAGTCGTTGACGTTGATGGCCGGGAAGAGCAGCTGGCCGTTCTTGTGCATCTCGTAGAGGCGGTGCACGCCGGTCGTGGTCTCCTCGGTGACGCCCTTGATGCTCTCGGCGATCCTGGTCCACCGCTTGTCGGCGCCGACCGTGCGGGTGAGCAGGTCGATGATGACGTGCCACTCCTCGGGGTCGTCGGCGGTGGCGGGGGGCACGGCGCCGGTCTTCTCGTATTCGGCGCCCTTGTGCACCAGCAGCGTGGCGTCGCCGCCGTCGTCGAGGATCATGTTGGGGGCGCCGCCGTCAGGCCAGGTCAGCGCCTGCTCGGTGCACCACCAGTATTCCTCCAGGGTCTCGCCCTTCCAGGCGAAGACCGGCACGCCCTTCGGGTCGTCGACGGTGCCGTCGGGTCCGACGACCACGGCGGCGGCGGCGTGGTCCTGCGTGGAGAAGATGTTGCAGCTGACCCAGCGGACCTCGGCTCCGAGCGCCACCAGCGTCTCGATGAGGACGGCGGTCTGGATCGTCATGTGCAGGGAGCCCATGATCTTCGCGCCCGCCAGAGGTCGCGTGTCCGAGTATTCGCGGCGCACGGCCATGAGGCCGGGCATCTCGTGCTCGGCGAGCCGGATCTCCTTACGACCGAAGTCGGCAAGTGAAAGGTCTGCGACCTTGAAGTCCATCGGGTTTCCCCTCGCGTCACTGATGGTTGTCGCCGACGAGTCTAGGCACCGTTCGTACGACGACGCACGCCAGGAGGGGTGAAACTGACGTAAGAATGTAAGGATGCGCATCACGGAAGCCGCCAAGCGGCTCGGCATGTCCCCGCGAATGCTCCGCTACCGGGAGGCACTCGGCCTGCTGCCCCCTGTGCGGGAGCAGGGGGCGCACCGGCGGTTCGGCCCCGAGGAGCTCGCCGCCGTGTCGCAGGGCGTCGAGCTGGAGAAACGGTTCGACGTGTCGCCGGCCGAGCTGGCGTTCGCGCTGCGGGTGCTGAGCGAGCCGGCGGTGGCGGCGGCCGTGCGCGACCTCGGGGTGCGGATCGGGCGTATCCAGGTGCCGCGCAGGGCCCTCGACTTCGAGAAGGAGAAGGCTCTGCGGCTGCTGCGTACGTCCGGCGGAGCTCAGGAGGCGGGCGTGCGGGACCGGTCGAGGTCGGGTTCGAGGTAGATGACCCTGGCGATCGGCACGGCGGCGCGGATGCGCTGCTCGGCCTCGTCGATGCCGCGCGCCACCTCCCCGGCCGTCTCGTCGTGCGAGACCGCGATCTTCGCGCCCACCAGCAGCTCCTCCGGACCGAGATGCAGCGTGCGCATGTGGATGATCCGGTCGACCTCCGGCGCGCTCTCCAGGGCGACGCGGATCTGCTCCTCCACCTCCGTCGAGGCGCCCTCGCCGACCAGCAGCGACTTGGTCTCCACGGCCAGCACGACCGAGATGACGGCGAGCAGGGCACCGATCATCAGGGTGCCGATGGCGTCCCAGACGGGGTCGCCCGTCACCACGGCCATCGTCACGCCGAAGAGGGCGAAGATCAGGCCGAACAGCGCGCCCAGGTCCTCCAGCAGGATGACCGGCAGCTCCGGCGACTTGGACCTGCGGATGAACGCGACCCACCCCTGACTGCCGCGCACCATGTTGGCTTCCCTGATGGCCGTGCGGAACGAGAAGATCTCAGCGATGATCGCGAAGATCAGCACGCCGAACGCCCAGCCGGGCGACGTGAGCGCCTCGGCGTGGGTCAGCTTGTGGTAGCCCTCGTACAGCGAGAAGAGCGCGCCGATCGCGAACAACACCACGGCCACCACGAACGCGTAGAAATAGCGCTCGCGGCCGTAGCCGAACGGGTGTTCCTTGGTGCTGGCGCGGGCCGCCCGCTTGCCGCCGATCAGCAGCAACACCTGGTTGCCCGAGTCGGCGACCGAGTGGATGCCCTCGGCCAGCATCGACGACGACCCCGTGAAGAACGCCGCCACGAACTTGGCCACGGCAATGGACAAGTTAGCGACCAACGCCGCCACGATCGCTTTTGTTCCGCCGCTCGCGCTCACCGATCTTCTCCACTCATAAGATCATGCATATAGGCCTGGAAGGGGATCCTATTGCGAAATCCTGGCCTTTAGCTCACTGATCGCCGAGACCGAGCTCGGATCGACGGCGTACCCCAGCGCCAGATAGGTGCTCGCGTAATCGCCGAGCAGGATCAGCGAGGCCATCCGCTCCAGCGGGTGCACGCCCTCCGCCGCCAGCTCGGTCACCGGCACGCCGCGCTCGCGCGCCAGGCGCAGCGACGCCTCGCGCTGGCGCGTCAGCTGGGGATGCTCCTCGACGTCGCGCAGCACGACCAGCCTGAGCGCGTGCGCGGGGGCGTCGGCGAAGATGTCGCGCTCGGCCATCGGCCCGTCGAAGGTCGCGACCTGGTCGTGGCCCGCCTCGGGCAGCTCTCCGAAGATGGCGGGATATTTCGCGTTGGTGTTGAGCTGGCAGGCCAGCCGGTACGCCGCCACCGACGCCGCGGCCGACGAGCCCCAGATCACCGGAAGGCTCTCGGCCAGGTCGAGCGCGAGCGACTTGCCCGGATTGACGAACGACTCGCTGGCCGGCCGGCACCGGTGCGCCATGTCCTCCAGCGCCGTGGCCACCCGTTCGAACAGCTCCGCGTCGGCCGGCGCCAGCCGTAGCGCGGCGGCCGCCACGATCAGCGGCACGGTCAGCAGCCAGACGTTGGCCCTGGACTGCCCGCTCACCGGCACCGGCACGTAGACCGCCGACGCCTGGGTGGCGATCGCCTCCAGTGGCGAGCCGGGCGCGCCCACGCCCAGCAGCGTGCACCCGCGCCGCACTGCCTGGGTGGCGACGGCCAGCGTCTCCCCGGTGTCACCTGAGCCGGAGACGGCGATGACCAGGTCGGTGGCGCCGACCCAGCCGGGAAGCTGGTAGGAGCGCAGGGTGATGATCGGCAGCGGTGCGCCGTTGCCGATGACCGCCGCCATGATGTCACCCGCGATGCCGGAGCCGCCCATGCCCGCGACCACGATGGCGCGCGGGCGCCCCATCTCGGCCAGGCGATCGACACGGGACTCGACGGCGGTGCGGTGGCCGGTGCGTACGTGAGCCGCCGCGGCGGCGACCGCCGGCAGCATGCCCCCGGGATCACCGCCGCTGAGATGCCGCTGGTCGTCGAGCCGCCCCGGCTCCCAGGTCACGGCTTCCTGGCCTCGTCGACGAGCAGAACGGGGATGTCATCCCGGACCGGGTAGATGAGGCCGCAACCGGTGCAGGCCAGCTCTTCGGCCTCGGTCTCGGCACGCAGGGGCGCCTTGCACGCCGGGCAGGCCAGGATCTCCAGCAGCCAGTCGTCGATCTTCACTCTGACACCTTTCCCACAATGGCGAGGACCTCGTCCCTGATCGCCGTCATCTCGGTCTCGTCGGCCGCCTCGGCGTTCAGCCGGAGCAGCGGCTCGGTGTTGGAGGCCCGCAGGTTGAACCACCAGCCGGATCCCGCCACGGTCAGCCCGTCGAGCTCGTCGAACTCTCCTCTGCCCGCGAACGCCTCCCGCACCCGCCGCAGCGCCTCGCCCTGGTCGGCGACCGCGCTGTTGACCTCACCGGAGGCGTGATAGCGCGAGTAGGCCGCCACCAGCTCGGACAACGCCCGCTCCTGCTCGCCCAGCGCGGCCAGCACGTGCATCGCGGCGAGCATGCCCGAGTCGGCGAACCAGAAGTCGCGGAAGTAGTAGTGGGCTGAGTGCTCGCCGCCGAACACCGCGCCCGTGCGGGCCATCTCGGCCTTGATGAACGAATGCCCCACCCGCGTCCGCACCGGAACCCCGCCGTGCTCGCGGACGATCTCGGGCACGCCGTGAGACGTGATCAGATTGTGGATGATCGTCGCGCCCGGAGCCTTGGCCAGCTCACGCGCCGCGACCAGCGCGGTCACGGCCGACGGCGAGACGGACTCTCCCCGCTCGTCGATCACCCAGCACCGATCGGCGTCGCCGTCGAAGGCCAGCCCGAGGTCCGCGCCGCTGTCGACCACCGCCCGCTGCAGGTCGACGAGGTTCTGCGGCTCCAGCGGGTTGGCGTCGTGGTTGGGGAAGTCGCCGTCCAGCTCGAAGTAGAGCGGGACCAGCTCGATCGGCAGCCCCTCGAACACGGCGGGAACGGTGTGCCCTCCCATGCCGTTGCCCGCGTCGACGACCACCTTGAGCGGCCTGGCGCCCGCCAGGTCGACCAGCGTGCGCAGGTGATGGGCATAGCCGGGCAGCAGGTCCTTCTCGATCAGCGACCCCGTCGGCGTGGCCGTCACGCCCACCAGCTCCGCCGCGCGGTCGCGGATCTCCGTCAACCCCGTGTCGCCGCCGATCGGCACCGCGCCGGACCGGCACATCTTCATACCGTTGTAGCGGGCGGGATTGTGGCTGGCGGTGAACATCACGCCCGGCAGCCCGAGGCTGCCGCTCGCGTAGTAGAGCAGGTCGGTGGAGCCGAGCCCGGCGTGCACCACGTCGGCCCGGCGCGAACGCGCGCCGCGGATGAAGGCATCGGCCAGCGGCACGGACGACTCACGCATGTCATGGGCGACCACGACCGACCCTGCGCCCGTCACCTCGACGAAGGCCGCCCCCACGGCCTCGGCGGTCTGCTCGTCGAGCTCCTCGGGAACCACCCCGCGAACGTCGTACGCTTTGAAGATCTTGGCGAAATCGCCCACTCTGCAGCTCCGCCCTTGGTCGTTTCCTCCGTTGAAACGAGCCTACCGGTCGCGGTGCTGCTGGGCCGACCTCAGAACGCGCAGGTGCCCGCGCCTGCCGACCTCGACGCCCTGGCCGACCGGCTCACCTCCGCCGGACGGCGTGGGCCGCGCCGCCTCCCTGACCGCGTTGGCCAGCGCCTCGAGATCATCGGAACTGGGCGAGGCGCCGTCCGTCGGCAGCCGCACCACCTCCCAGCCGCGGGGGGCGGTCAGCCGCTCGGCGTGTTCGGCGCACAGGTCATAACAATGTGGCTCCGCGTACGTCGCCAGGGGGCCGAGAACAGCGGTCGAGTCGGCGTACACGTACGTGAGCGTGAAGACGGCAGGCTGGCTGCAGGCGGTGCGGGAACAGCGGCGGACGGGGCTCACGGAGGGACCGTATCTGGTAAGAGTGCGAGGCGCCACTATCTGAGCACTCTTAACGAGCGTGTCGCCACAATTCGGACACCTGTCGCAGCCTTTCCACCGATTTCCCCGGCGAGGCCCCGGTCCCTCGGTGCCGGAGGGACGCTGGTTTCTGCGTTTCTGGGCGGAAGAGCCCGGCCCTGGCAGGTGGCGCCGTTCCCCGGAACCGCCCGTACGCCCCCGTACACTTGGTCCCGTGACTCACAGGCGCGGTCCCAGGCGGCGCGATCGCCACGGTCGCGGTCTCCGCGGCCCGCTCGCCCCCTCCCACGTCCCCATGGCCAAGTCCCGCAGCGAGCGCTTCGACGACCTCGTGCTCGACGCGGTCGACCGGCTCAGGCCCCGGTGGGAGCGCCAGTTGTCGGCCGTGGAGTTCGCGGTGGAAGAGGTGCCGCCGCTGAGCGAGCTGGGCGACGGGCCACAGCTGAGCCCCGACCCGATCCCCTTCGGCCGCGCCGACGCGGCCGCCGGCCCCAACCCCGCCTCGATCGTGGTCTACCGGCGTCCGCTGGAGGCACGGGCCCGCGACCGCGACACGCTGGGAGCCATGGTGCACGACACCGTCGTGGAGCAGGTCGCCACCCTGCTCGGCCTCGCCCCAGAAACCGTCGACCCGGGCTACGACGACCGCGGCTGAGGCCTCCGGGCTCAGGGCACCACCACGCGGGAGGTGTCGGTGAGGGGCGGAAGGAGGGTCCACATGCGGGCAGGGGAAAGCGGCTGGGCCGTGAGCAGCAGGCCGCTCTTCAGGCTTTCCTCCACCACGCGCCCCCCGTAGACCTCCCCCGATACGGGCGTGACCACCACGGCGAAGTTCCCTACCGCCTTGAGCTTGACGTTCTTCGTCCGCCCCGCCGGCACCTCCACGTCGAACGCGTCGCCCTCCGGCACCGCCCGCACCCGCACCTTGCCGGGCCCGCCGAGCGCCGTGAGGACCAGGCGGGAGCCCGCGCGGTTGCCGGCCACCGCGCTGCCCAGGTCCAGTGAGGACGTTCCCGCGGTGAAGGCGACGTCGGAGCTGCTGCCGGTGCCCGTGATGACGAGCCCGGCCACGATCGGCACGGGCGAGGTGAGGACGAGGGCGCCCGAGGAGCCGCCGAGGCCGGTGGTGACGTCGAGGGCGACCACGCCGCCGGCCGGCACGTCGAGGGTTTCGCGGCCTTTCATCGCGTACTCCGCGTCCTCGCTCACCGCCTTGAGCCGCACGACGGCGTCGGTCTCGCCGGGGGCGGCGACGAGGAGCTCCCTGCGTCCGCCGCCGCCGGGGATGCCGGGGACGACCACGCGCGTCGAGGGAGGGGCGGCGGCGGGGAGCCAGTCGACGCCGCCGGTGTCGAGGGAGGTCCTGGCGGAGACGGCGACGCGGCCGAAGACGGTGGTGACGCTCACGGCCATGATGTCGGCCGAGGGGGCGAGCGTCTTGAGGTCGATCTCCCTGTGCTCGCCGGGCGCGATCTCCAGCCCGATCCCCTTGTCGCCGGAGACGAGCCCTTCCGCCGCGTGGACCTGGACGTCGGTCAGCGCGGGCGCCTTGTCGGCGTTGGTGAGATGGAGGCGCACGTCGGCGTCGGCGGGGCCGGGGCCGACCAGCCAGGTCTCCTGGCCGGGCTCGGTGCAGCGGACTCCGGCCAGCCCCCGCCCGCCGCCCTTGGCGGCGCGGGTGACGTAGCCGGCCTCCAGCGCGCCGGGGCCCTTCGTCACGTACGGCTCGGCGTCCATCTTCTCGCGGTTGAGCGCGTCGGGCAGGTAGACGTTGACGTGCTCGCCCTTCGTGCCGGGGCAGACGGCGGTGACCGACTCGACGGCCACCTTCCGCGGGCCCGCGGGCGGAGGCGGCAGGGGTGCGGGCCTGGTGACGTACGCGGCGCCGTACATGGCGGCAAGGGCGACGGCGACCAGCACCAGCAGGCCGAACCTGTTCTCCACGAACGCCTTCATCACGCACCCGCCAGCGCCGCGGACGGCGACCCGACGCCCTCGGGCGAGCGCCGCCCCGGCGCGGCCATGACCACCACCACCAGCACCAGCGCCCCCTGCGCCCACAACCATGGCGTGTGCAGGACGCTGTCCTGCCGGGCGGGCACGCGGGTGACCGGCTCGGTCAGGCGCCACAGCCCGCCCGCGTCCGACAGGCTCATGCGCTGCAGCGACGGCTGGGAGTCGAGCCTTCTGGCCAGTTCTGGGGATATGGGAGGCGCCACCGCGACCATGGCGATGCCGTGCCGGGCGAGCGTGACCGCGTCGCCGCCGCGCCCGCCGGCCAGGCCCTGGGCGGCCGCCCGCACCCGGGTGCGGGCGTCGGACGCGACGGGCAGCTCCGCCTCGCCGATCAGCGGGGTACGGGCGTGCAGCACGGTGAACGCGGAGCCCTCGATCACGAGGGTGCGTTCGCCGTTCTTGGAGGAGGACGTGGCCAGCGCGGGCAACACGTCGGGCGCGTCGCCCACGAGCGGCCCGCGCACGCCGCCCACCACCCAGAAGCCCGCGGCCAGCAGCGGCGTGCTGAACGCGACCGCCACCACCGCCGTCGCGCCCAGCCTGCGCAGCCCGCCTCCGGCGCGCAGTTCGGCCAGCCGGTGAGCGGTCAGTCCCACGAGGACCAGCAGCCCGGTGCCCGCGAACGCCAGTGGCACCCCCGGCCAGGCCCGCGCTCCTTCGACGGTGACGCGGCTGACCAGGATGGCGGCCAGCATCCCGTACAGGGCGACGCCCCAGCCGATCGCGACGATCATGCGCTGGCGGCGCATGAGGAGCGCGGCGAGCGCGGCCGTGATCAGGCCGGCCGTCACCCAGAACGGCGGCAGTCCCGGCCCGCCCGGGCTGAGCGCGAGCAACGACTCGGGAGCGAGCACGGGGTCGGCCAGGGCGGGATCGTGCAGCCCGGCCTCCAGGAGGATCTTGCCAGGGTCGGCCGCCAGGGTCGCCAGCCAGGGAAAGAGCAGCGCCACCGGCACCGCGAGGGCGATGACCATCGAGGTCACGACGCCGCGCCGCACACCGCCGAAGGCGACCGCCGCGAGCACGCCGAGGACCGCGAAGAGCGGGTAGACCAGCGGGACGAACGCCGTGCCCACGGCGAGCAACAATCCGAGGCCCCAGGCGGCGCGGCGGGCGCGGCGACGCTCGCCGGACAGCAGCACCGTGCCGAAGGACGTGCAGAGGGGCAGGAGCACGAACACCACGGCCGTGCCCAGCCGCCCGGCCGCGATCGCGCCGGTCGCGACGGGCAGCAGCGCGTACGTCCCCGCCGCCCAGGCCCGTGCGGGCACCGCCGGGATGATGTGCCGGGTGGCCAGGTACGCCGAGGCGCCGGCCAGCGGCACCGAGCCGAGCAGCAGCACCGAGACGGCCAGCCACGTCTTGCCGAGCGCGAGCGTGGACAGGGCGGCGAGCACGGCGACGTACGGGGGCGCCCAGGCGTTCGAGCCGAGCCCGACGTCGTGGAAGCCTTCGGTGTAGAACGCCCACAGGTCGCTCGCGCCGCCCGTGACCGGGACCAGAGCGCCGCCGCCGAGCCGCTCGCCGCCGAGGAGGGAACGCTCGGCGACCAGCGAGACGGCGGTCAGCGCGAGCAGGAGGACGACGCCGGGGCGGCTGAGGAACCGTTTGACCGCGCCGGTGTCGGGAGGCGGGATCTCGTCCTCCTCCGCGGACGCGTGGTGGTGGCGGCCGGCCGAGTCGACGGGGGCCTCGCCGGCGAGGAAACTCTGGATCATGTCGGTGAGCCGCCGCCAGGCCGCTCCCCGAGGGGTCATCAACCGCTTTATGCGGATATATCCCTTTTCTCGGTTATGGCGGCGGGCACGGCGCGCCCTGAGCAGCCGGAACGGGTGCCCCAGGATCGACCCCATGGCCACCATCTCGTCCAGCGCGTTCGCAGGCTGCTTGCTGACGATGAACAGCAGCGTGCGGATGGCCGAGCCGGCCACGTTCCGCAGCAGCGCCCACAGCATCGCGCCGAACGGCAGGTTAGCCATCACCACGAAGATCGCGTTACGCCTGTCCAGTCTGCGCGGATGGTCCCCGCTGACCGTGATGCGCCGCCGCCTGCGTGCCGCTGCCTCGGCGTGCCAGGCCACGGCGGAAGTGACGTTCAGCACCCTGTGCCCGGCGTTCCGCACCCGCCAGCACAGGTCGAGATCGTCGCGGAACAGCGGGAAGAACGGGTCGAGCCCGCCCACCTGCTCCCACACGTCGCGGCGGATCAGCATCCCGGCCGTGGACACCGACAGCACGTCGTGCGTCCCGTCGTGCTGCCCCTGGTCGAACTCGCGTGGTTCGAGCCCTGTGTCCCTGCGCCCGGTGCGGCCCACCGTCACGCCCACTTCGAGCAGCAGCCTGCGGTCGAGCCAGTCGCGCAACTTCGGGCCGAGCACGGCCGCCTTGGGATGCTGCTCCGCGGCGGTGAGCAGCGCCTCGAGCGCCCGCCGGTCGGGGGCGCAGTCGTCGTGGAGCAGCCAGATCCACTCATCGGGCCCGGCGGACGGCAGCCTCTCCAGCGCCGCCGCCACGGACTCGCCGAAACCGGTGGAACGAGGCAGGGAGATCAGGTTGCCGCGGCCGAGCGTCTGGGCGAGCAGATCGACGGAGCCGTCCCTGCTGCCGTTGTCGACGCCCGCCACGCGGTCAGGTCTGCGGCTCTGGCCGGCCAGAGCCCGCAGCGTCTCCCCGAGCCAGCGCCCGCCGTCGTGAGCGACGACGATCGTGGTGACGTAGGGACGTGCCATGCGCGGGTGACTCCTGGGTGTTGATCAGGCGCGCCCACCTTACCGGCGAACCCATCCAGGAGATGCGAAAAAGGGCCACACGGCAGCCCGCGTGACCTCCTCGCCCATATCTCTCAAACGGCCTGGCGTTTGATCCGTCTGCGCTCCCGCTCGGAAAGCCCACCCCAGATGCCGAACCGCTCATCGTGCTCGAGTGCGTATTCCAAGCACTCGGCACGGACCTCGCACGATCGGCAGACCTTCTTGGCCTCTCGGGTGGAGCCGCCCTTCTCCGGGAAGAACGCCTCCGGATCAGTCTGCGCGCACAAGGCGCGCTCCTGCCATCCGAGTTCTTCAGCGTCAAGCTGATCCTGTGCGATGACCGGATCGGTCACTGCACACCTCCCTGCCGCCCGCCCGCAATGGAGCCCCCCATGGACGCCTTCCTTATTACCCACCCACTGGAAGGCGTAACAACATGGTTGTAATTACACGCGCGTGCCGTACGTGGCGTCAAGCGGCATGCAGGTATCCGGGGAAAGACCAGACCTCGCCCCGGTGTGCTTGGCATGTGATGTTCGCACCCGGCCGACACCCATATGCGCGCGGCGTCAGCCAGGCTTGTTCAACGCTGTCAGCGGTCCGAACCGTACCAGGGCGGGATAGACGGCCGCCCGTGGCCCACCTTCTCTCTAGCCGTTCATTGCCGGTCCGTTACCTGCGTGGCTCATTGGGGGTGTATATGGCTGTCGGGTCGATCGGGTCGTCCCCGGGACGGCGCTGGTCGCCGCCGAAGGCGTCCGGCCCGAACGACGACGGGTCGAGCCGCATCGTCGCGTCCCCGGCCGGGACCTGGTGGGTGGGCTGGTACTGACCCTGCTGCGGCTCGTACCCGCCACCCTGCTGATGATGGGGCTGCTGAGGGTGGCCGAACGGGTCGTCGTACGGCTGGGGCGGCTGGCCCGCGTAGTCGGGCACGCGCAGCTCGGGCTGGGTGCCAGGCAAGGAGTGCTGGTAGGTCTCCGCCTGCTGGTAGGCGTCCATGAGCTGCTGGGAACGGGGGTCGACGGGCGGCTCCCGGTACGCCTGAGGGGTGGCGTACTCCTGACCGGAGAAGCCCGCGAACGGCTGGCCGTCCTGCTGCTGGTCCGCCTGCTGCGGGTCGAACGCGCTCTGGCCGAAGTACGGCTGCTGGCCGTCCGCCGTGGGGTACGGGACGTTCGGGCTGGTGTCACCCGGGGGGTAGGCCTGCTCGGCGGGGGCGAAGGCGCTGGGGGCCGCGTCCGGCGGCGCGTAGGGGTTCTGC
>NZ_SMKP01000177.1:0-22856 GCF_004349015.1 Nonomuraea diastatica | reverse complement strand
CCGCCCAGGTGTTCGCCGGCCGCGCCCCGGTCAAGCCGCACGCCAAGCCCGGCCAGGTGGCCAAGCTCGGCCCGAGCCGGCCCCGCGTGGAGGACGTCGGCGAGCACGTGGCCCAGAAGTGGATCCTCACCCGCGGCCGCGACAACATCCGCGACCTGCTGCCGGGCCCGATCCTGCCGACCGTGATCGACACCGAGCTGCTCATCGAGGCGGAGAAGGAGCTCGGCCACTCGCTGCGGCCCTACCCCGAGGCGAGGGTGTGGCTGCGCGACGGGTTCTGGGCGCGGGTCTACCGCGAGTTCGACCTGGGCGTGGGCGTCTCGTCCAAATAGCGGTCCCCTCGTTCGAGGAGGGCCTCGGCCGTGGCCGTACGCGCGTACAGGACATAGCGCCCCGTACGGTGGGCCGTGCACAGACCCGCTCTGCGGAGCGCGGTGAGGTGCTGGTTCGCGCCCGGCTCCGACAGGCCCGTGCGCTGGGCCAGATCGCGGGTGGAGGCGGGCTGGTCCAGCTCGGCCAGCAGTCGCGCGCGCGTCCTGCCGAGCACGGCCGCCAGCGCCTCGGGCGGCTCCAGATCACGACGCTCCCACAGCGTCGCGATGCCGCGCGGCGGATAACGAACGGTCGGCTGGTACGGCGGCCTCGTGACCGAGAAGACCCGCGGCGAGGCGAACACGCACGGCACCAGCAGCAGCCCGAGCCCGCGCAGCGAGCGGGCACCCGAGACGTGGCGGTGCGCGATGCTCAAGGTCCCGTCCCGCCAGGTGACCGCGTCGTCGAGGTCGGCCAGCATCCGCTGGGCGCCTCCTTCGGCCAGCAGCCGGGCGCGGTGGAGGATCTCGCCTTCGAGCAGTGCCCTGATCCTCGCCCAGTACGGCGCCATCGCGGCATTCCAGTAGGCCTCCACCTCCTCCGCGAGGCGTTCCAGCCCTCTCTCCGGGTCGTCGTAGAGCGCTTGCACCCGCTTCGTGCGGGGACCGGGGACGGCGTCCAGATCTGAGCGGACCCGTCCGGCCGCGCCCCGCATCGTGGCGAGTTCGAGGCCCAGATCCGGCATGGACGTCGACGGCGGTGTGCAGGTGAAGCCCGCGATGACGATGGTCGGCACCGGGACGAGGTCGGACAGCAGGCTCCAGCCGACGCCTTGGAGGCGGCGGCGCACCTGCTCGGCCCAGGGGCGCAGCAGCGGGTGGGCACCCGGTTCCTTCACCACACGGACGCTGGTGACGACCTCGCCGAGCGGGGATATCGCGAAGCGGATGTTGGCGATGTCGCGTGCGGTGAACGTCAGGTCCAGGGTCATCGGATTCGCGGATCACTTAATTCATAGCGCTCTTTGCCAACATTTCAGCATCGTTGCCGACATGTCAGCAACTGTGGTGGAGCAGCCGCTGCTGCGCCTGCGCCCGTTCCGCAACATGTACGTCGCCGGCGCGATCAGCCAGTTCGGCTCCCAGATCAGCTACGTTGCGCTCCCCCTGCTCGCCGTGACCGCGCTCGGCGCGGGAGCCGGCGAGGTGGGCCTGCTGTCGGCGCTCGGAACGCTCACCGTGCTGCTGCTGGGGCTGCCCGCGGGAGCCTGGGTCGACCGGGTCAGGCGGCGTCCGGTGATGGTCGCCACCGACCTGCTCAGGGCGGCGGCGCTGCTGTCGGTGCCGGTCGGGTGGTGGGCCGGCTGGCTGTCCATGGAGCAGCTCTACGCGGTGGCGGTGCTCGTGGGAGCGGGCACGCTGCTGTTCGACGTGGCGCAGCTGAGCCTGGTGCCCGGCCTGGTGGGGCGCGAGCGGCTGACGGCGGCCAACTCGCTGCTCGTCGGCACCGGCGCGGGGATGGACGTCGCGGGACGCAGCGCGGCCGGGGTGCTGGTGCAGGCGGCGGGCGCGCCGGTGGCGATCCTGCTGGACGCGCTGAGCCACCTGTGGTCGGCCGTCTGGCTGCGCGGCGTCCGCGAGCCGGCGGCGGACGCGCCGAAGGACCGGGAGCCGATCGGCCGGCTGATCGGCGCGGGCGTGCGCTTCCTCTTCGGCAACTCGACGCTCGTGGCGGCCCTGATCCAGGGCACGATGGCGAACCTGGCGTTCCCGCTCTGCTCGGTCCTGCTGCCGGTGCTCATCGTGGAGCAGCTCGGCTATCCGGCGTGGGTGCTGGGGGCGTACCTGGCCGTCGGCGGTCTCGGCGCGCTGGCGGGTTCGTCCGCCGCCCACCTGTTCGGCCGCCGGCTCGGCACCGGGCGGGCCGCCTGGCTCGCGAGCCTGGCCACCGCGCCCGCCTCGCTCGTCCTCCCGTTCCTGGGGCACGGGCCGTGGTTGTGGACGGCCGCGGCGGCGTGGTTCGTGCTGACGTTCCGCACGGGGCTCAACAACGTGCTGCTTGTCAGCCTGCGGCAACGGGTCACGCCCGATGACATGCTCGGCCGGATGGCGGCTACGATGCGGCTGCTGCTGATGGGCGCGGTCGGGCTGGGCAGCCTGCTGGCCGGCGCGATGGGCGAGTTGTGGGGGGTGCGCTCGGCGCTCTGGCTGGGCGCGTCGATCATGGCGCTGAGCTGGGTGCCGTTCCTGTTCTCCGCGCTCCGCAACCAGCCGTGAACCTCGGGAGAGCCAGGTCCGATTCCCGCCAATCACCCATATCTTCCTGCTGACCTGCGGTTTGACGATGAGGTCCGATTTCCGCTGGTCGACGCTCGCGGCGAGCGCGTAGCGTCGGAGACATGTCACCCATCGAGCTCGACTTCGACTCCTGCTACCGGGCGGTCGCCGCCAGGGACGCCCGGTTCGACGGGCGCTTCTACACGGCGGTGACGACGACGCGGATCTACTGTCGCCCGATCTGCCCGGCCCGCACACCCTCGTTCCGCAACGTGCGGTTCTATCGGCACGCGGCGTCGGCGGAGGCGGCCGGGTTCCGCCCGTGCAAACGCTGCCGTCCCGAGCTCACCCCCGGCGACCCCGGCTGGGACGTCCGCGGCGACCTCATCGGCAGGGCGCTGCGGCTGATCGACGACGGCGCCGCCGACGAGCAGGGCATCGCCGGGCTGGCCAAGCGGCTGCACGTCACCGAGCGCCACCTGCACCGGCTGTTCGTGGCCGAGCTGGGCGTCGGGCCGCTGGCGGTGGCGCGGACGAAACGGCTGCTGCTCGCCAAGCAACTGCTGACCGAGACGGACCTGTCGATCACGGAGGTGGCCTTCGCGGCGGGGTTCGGCAGCGTCCGGCAGTTCAACGCGACCATGCGGGAGACGTACGACTTCACGCCCAGCGAGCTGCGGGCCACGGCCGGGCGGGTGGCGGCCAGGGTCGGCGACGCCGCCGGGCCGCTCACCCTCCGGCTGCGGCTGCACCGGCGCGAGCCGTACGACGCGGACGGCGTGTTCGGCTTCCTGGCCTCGCGCGCCATCCCCGGGCTCGAAGTGGCGGACCGCACGTCGTACGCCAGGGCCGTGCCCGGCGGCACGATCACGCTCACCGACCAGCACGACCACATCGCCCTCGACGTGGCAGTGGACGACACGCGGCAGCTCACCCGGCTCGTGGGCCGCTGCCGCCGCCTGCTCGACCTCGACGCCGACCCCGGCGCCATCGCGGAGTCCCTCGGCCAGGGCTCGCTCGGCCCGCTCGTCGCGGCGCGGCCCGGGCTGCGGGTGCCGGGCACGTTCGACGGGTTCGAGCTGGCCGTACGCGCGGTCGTCGGCCAGCAGATCTCCGTGGCGGGCGCCCGCACCCTGCTCGGCCGCATCGTCGCCAGAGCCGCCGCGCCCGGCGGCCTCTTCCCCACGGCCGCCCGGCTCCTGGACACCGACCTCACCGGCCTCGGGCTGACGAACCGCAGGATCTCCACCCTCAAGGACCTGTCGGCCCGTCTGGCCGACGGGCGCATCGACCTCGACGGCGGCCAGGACCCCGCCGACGCGGTGGCCGGCCTGCTCGCCGTCCCCGGCATCGGCCCGTGGACGGCGAGCTACGTCGCGCTGCGGGCGCTGCGCGACCCCGACGCCTGGCCCGTGGGCGACCTCGTGCTCGACAAGCGCATGGCCGCCCTGGACATCCCGCACGACCACATCGAACGGTGGCGCCCATGGCGGGCGTACGCCGCCTTGCACCTCTGGAGCTCGTCATGATCACTGCTCAGCTCGTTCCCACGCCCATGGGCCCGCTGTCCCTGCTGTCCCGCGAGGCGGTGCTTGTCGCGGCCGGCTTCACCGCCGAACCCAAGGAGATGTACGCCCGCCTCACACCCGCCCTGCAGTCGGAGGGCCTGGAGGTTCTGGACGGTCCCGGCCCCGCCGGTGAGGCCGTCCTCGCCTACCTGGCGGGCGACCTGGAGGCCCTCGACGCCATCCCGGTCTCGCAGCCTGGCACGCCCACCCGCAAACGGCTCCACGCGGCGTTGCGCGAGGTCAAGCCGGGCACGACCGTCACATACGCGGAGCTCGCCGCGCGTGCGGGGTTGCCGAGGACGGCCGCCAGGGCTGCGGGCTCGGCCTGCGCCCAGAACCTGATCGCGCCGTTCGTGCCGTGCCACCGCGTCCTGCCCAGCGGCGGCGGCTACGGCGGCTACTACTACGGCGTACCGGTGAAAGAGTGGCTCCTCGCCCACGAATCCGGAGGAATCGCTGACTCTAGGTAATGGCTCGACAATATTCGGTAACGCGTGCGCCATGCCGACGCAGGAACACGAATATCTGATCGGGCTCGTACGCAACCGCCCTTCCCTGGTCGCCACACTGCTGGCCGGGATGGGCGTCGCCCGTCTATCTGGCCACACTCAGGGCGCGCACGAAGTGTCCGGTGCTACTCCTCGTCTTCTGCGAAGACGCCAAAACAACCCGCCACTGCGCCGAACCTATCGAAATGGGGCATCCCAGGTGGGTGCTGCACCCCATCGTCATCGGCCCGGACGGGATCCCTTCGATCATCGATCTCGGCTGGGCCGTCGACCAGCCGGAGCTCGCGACCGTCTCGGCCATCGTGCACGGTCAGTCGGAAGCGGGCCTCAGCAACATTCTGCCCCTCCCCGACGAAGCACGGGCCCGCATCCTCGCCCGCACCGACCTGCACGTCCTGGAGTCCTGGGTGCGCAAGGCCGCCACCGCGAAGAGCGCCGACGAACTGTTCCTCTAGAGCGACACCAGGGCCCGGCACACATCACCCGTGCCGGCCCCGGTCCACGACGGTTCAGGGCCTGACGTTGCTCTGGATCTCGCCCACCGGCACGTCGCGGGTCGCGCCGACCTCGACGGGCGCGAACTGCACCGGCACCACGTTGTCGACCACCTCGACCGGCCAGACGGTGGAGACCGTCAGGGTGTACTTCTCGCGCGGCTGGTCGATCGACGAACGCAGATAACGCACGCCGCAGGCGAACGTGCCGCCCTTGGTGTACGGCTTGCCGGACGTCCCGCACCCCTCCTCGTGCACCTCTGCGCGGTCCTTCGTGGTGCCCGGGTCGATCGTGATGCTTTCGAGCGTGGCGACCACGGTCGCGCTCATGACACCGGGGATCGTCGCGGTCACCGACCTGCGCGGCTCGCCGATGCCCTCCAGCCACACCCAGGTGGGCAGGTTCACGTAGCTCTTGGCATCGGGGTTCAGCTTGACCGTGGGCTCGGGCACGGTCAGCGCGGCTCTGGCGATTTCGGCCAGTTCCTGGATCGTGATGCCGGAGGGCGGTGTGGTGCCGGGCGGCACGAAGACGAACGGGTCGAGACCGGCGAAACACGCCTGCCCTTTCGGGTCTGCGGCGTTGTACGCAGGCCCCCACCAGCGCCCATCCTTTCCGATCTTGTCCTCGAACTGCTTGAGGAACGCCTGCCACTTCTCCTCAGTGGGGTTCTCCGTGAACCTGAACCAGTAGGCCCGCAGGCTTTCCTGCGACTTGAGCATCTCGTTCGCGTCCAAGCCGGGCTCGTACCAGCATGGGCGCTTGAGCGCGTAACCGTCGCTCTTACCGCCCCTGGTCCCGTCGCCGGACACGACGATCTTCGAGTGGGCGAGGTTGATGCCCCTCGTGCGCTCCTCGTTGATGGGGCTACCCACCGTCCGTCCACCCTCGTCGGGATCTGCCGCACCCGCCAGCGCCAGCAGCGCGGCGACGGCGATCGAGCTCATGGGGTTCATCGAATCTCCTTCGCGTGGAGATCCCGGGCTTCATGCCTTGGGGAGGAAGTCAACGGGTGCACCCTTTCTCGCCATAGCTGAACGATCTGATCCGCCACACCCCGTCATCACCGCGGTGCGCGAGCACGGACTGGAGGTACGGCTCGCGCACGAAGGCGGGCTGAGGCTCGACGGCCTCCCCTGTACGCGCGGACAACACGCGCACCTCCGACTCGTCCACGCACGCGTTGACCTGCGCGCCCTTGCCCACCAGCGCGGCGACGCGCAGGTTGTAGACCCGGGCGGCGCCTCTCACGGTCATGTCCTCCTCGGTGTATCCGTGCACCCAGTCGTACGCTTCGCGGACCGCCGTGAGTTCGAGATCCAGATCCTTCAGGTATCGATCGCTTCCCGAGACGAGCGCCTTCCTGGAGGCGACGTAGTAGCCGGTGATGAGCTTCAGCAGCGGGTCGGGGTCGTCGGGCCACTCGATCCGCACCTGCAGCTTGTCGCCGCCGATCCTGAGGGTCTCGGGCCCTGAGGCGGGTGCGGCGGTGCCGCTCACGCTCTTCGACGGGCTCGGGGCCGGCTGCCCGTTCGCGGGCGGCCCTGCCTCCTGGGGCGTGTACGGCCGTTCGGCCTGCCCGCATCCCGCCAGGACCGTGACGCCCAGCCCGATGGTGCCCAGCACCGCCATGACTCGTCTCATGCCGACGACTCCCTCACCACATGCATGCGCCACGTGGGCAGCAGCTCCTCGATCAACGCCTCGGTCTCAGGGGCCATCCCGCCGCCGTACGGGTGGGAGGCCGCCCTGCGGGTCAGGCCCTCGACGACGGCGCGCAGGCGCACGATGTCCTCGGTGGCGTGCGTGGCCCGCAGCAGGTCGCGCCAGAGCCCCTCGTCGTCGGCCGCCAGCAGCAGGGCCGCGCGTACGGCGGCCACCGCGGCGTCCGGCTGGCCGTGGGCGAGCCTGAGCTCGCAGAGCTGGTGGGCCGCGTCGGCCACCCCGGCGGTCACGTCGTATTCCAGGTCTTCCGCCGCCAGCCAGGCGTACCTGCCGGGCGGCCTGCCGGCCAGCAGTGGGCCTCTGACCAGGCCGAGCGCCTTCTCCAGGAGCACGGCCCTGGCCGTCGGGTCGCCGTGCGAGCGGCGTACGAGCTCGCGGAACAGCGCCCAGTCCGTACGCACCTCGGGCCCCAGCCGGAGCCGGCCGGACTCGTCGGTGAGCAGGTGATCGGGCCCCAGCCATTCGGCGACCCTGGAGAGGGTGGCGTCCCTGACCATGGTCTGCACGCCGCGCGGCCACGACACGCCGCCGAGCACCGCGGGGTGCACGCCGCCCGGATGCGTGGCGAGGTACACCAGCAGCTCGGCCGCCAGCTCCATCCGGCCCTCCTCCAAGGGGCGCAGGCCGGCGATCTCGAGAGGGCCGAGCACCCTGATCTCGACCGCGGGCGGGTGCAGCCCCACCAGAGGCTCGGCCTCGGGGATGGCCTCACCGTCGAGCCGGTCGGCCGTACGGAAGAGGTCGAGCAGCGCGCGGTAGTGGCGGCGCGGCAGGAGCTGGGCCTCCACCTCGAAGCCCAGCTCGGCGATCCTGGCCCTGCCGTCGTCGCCGATCTCCAGCGTCCACGTGGCGTGCGGGACGTCGCCGGCCAGCACGTATCCGGCGGTGTCGCGGCGGGCCAGCAGCGCCAGCCGCCTGGCTTCCTCGTGCGTGGGCGCCACCGCGGACAGCAGGTAGTGGGCGACGCTGTGGCCGCCGCTGACGCGCCCGGTCAGCACCTCTCTGCGCGGGGCCGCGTTCGCCTCCAGCTCGGGCAGCACCTCGGCCAGACCGCCGACCGCCCTGATCCGCTCGGGCGCGATCGCGGTGAGCTCCTGGCCGAAGCCGACGAGCGTGATGCGCATGCGGTCGGACCACCGGTTGGTGGCCAGCTCGACGGCGAGCGCCGCGAGCGCCGCGGTGGTCTGCGCGCCGCGCACATTGATCAGGCCCTGGGCGGCCTCCAGGTCGATGAGCACGCGCCCGCCGGCGTCCGTGCCGATGGAGACCAGCCCTGGGTACGGTGCCCCGCCCGGCTGCTCGTGGCCGAACTCCGCGGCTCCGCCCGCTCCCGGGCTTCTCCGGTCCGGCAGCAGCCGCCCCTCGTGCGCGGGGAGCCGCCAGACCTGGCCGCCGTCCTGGGCCGTCCAGGGCGCGGGCGGGTCGTTGTCCGGCGGATGGATCCACAGGTCGAGCGTGCGTGGAGACAGGTGCGCGCCGTACACGGTGGGCGGCGTGCGGTGCTGCGCGGCCAGCTCGGCCCCGAGCAGCCGCAGCCCGACGTCCAGGATGCGGGCGCCGGGGGCGTCCCCGCCGAGCCTGAGCGCCACCTCGGCCTGGGCGGCGTCGTCGCGCGGGCGGGCGATCCTGCGGCCGGACAGGCGCCGCCACAGCTGCTCCCTGCGCCGCCTGGCCAGCACGAACAGCAGCCCGGCCGCGGCCAGCGAGGCGGCGGCGAGGTAGTCGGTCAGCTCGCCCTGGCTTTCCTGGATGACCGGCTGCCGGCCGTCCTGCGCGCCCGGCTCGATCTGGCGGTGTTTGCCCTCGTGCCCGGGTGTCCCGCGCTCCTCGCGGTTCTCGCGCTCTTGGCGCTCCTCGCGGTCCTGCCGCTCCTCGCGGTCTGCGCGGTCGTCGCGCTCCGCCGCCCTGTCCCCGCGCCCGGGGCCCGGGTCGGCCCTGCCCGGGTGCTCGCGCAGCGTCTGCTCGCGCGACTGGCCGGCGGGGACGATGTGCACGTTTCTCGCGTCGTCCGGCATGTCGAGCACCCAGCCGGGCCTGATCAGGTCGGCCATGCGCAGCCGGGTGCCGTCGGGCTGCTCTTTCGCCTGGTTGAGCCGGTAGATCTCGGGATATCGGCGGCCGTCTCCCAGGCACTTCTCGGCGATCTCCCACAGGCTCTCGTGGTGCCGGCCGTGCGGCGGTTGCACGACGTACACCTTCCTGGTCTTGTGCGTCTCCATCTCCTGCTCGACGATCGGCGCGGAGTAGGCGACCGCGGTCACGGGGGGCGCGGCCGGCGTGGGCGTCAGCTGGGCGACCGGCGCGACCATCGCCCCGGCCGTGAACAGCAGCAGCACGGCCGAGACCAGCTTGTTGGCCAGCACCTGCATGCCGCCGGAGAGCGGCACGCGAGCGGGCATGCCGACCCTGCGCACCCCGGCGTACACCTCGACCAGCACGCACACGAACAGCTGGAACCAGGCCAGCCACACCAGCAGCACCAGCACGGCCACGATGGTGCTCGGCCCGACGCGGCTGGTGAGCACGCCGAGATCGAGCAGCTCGGGCGCGATCGGCGGGCCGACGAAGGTGAGCAGCGCGTACGGCACCCCGCCCACGAGCGCGACCAGTACGACCAGCGCGCCGAGCCCGGCGAGCACGTCGCCGGCGCTGCGCCTGGCCGGGACGCGCACGGGCACCTGACGTCCGGGTGGACGCGCGGGCTCTCGCGGCGGCATCGCCTCTCCCTCCTCTGTTCCAGCGTCGTGTCTCGTGCGTTCCGCATCCATCGAGTGGTCGGTTTCGGTCTATCTCGCTTCCGGGGCGGCGCCGGCTTCCCCTGTCATCTCGGAGCCGGGGAACCCGATCGCGCTCAGGAAGAATGCCTCCCACCGCACCGTCACGGTGACCGTGACCTGGGCCTGCCCCTGCTCGACGGTGCACTCGCCGCGGGTCACGTCGCCGCCGCCGTGCGCCTCCACGATCTCGTCGGCCCTGCCGCACACCTCGGCGTCGCCGAGCAGCCGGGTCTCTCCCGTCGTGCGGAGGTGGTCGACGTCGACCTGGTCGGCGCCGGCCCTGGCGGCCTGCTCGGCCACGTCGGTGGCGCGCAGCCGGGCGTTGATCGCCGCCCCGCCGTCCACCAGCAGCCCGGCCAGCAGGAACACGACCGCGGAAAACAGCACGGTGAACACCGACATGGACCCCCGCTCGCCGGCCCTCATTCGACCCTCCTGAACTGCTCGAGCGGCACCACCGCGGTGCCGGTCAGCTGTTTGGTGCCGCCGAACCCGAGGAAGGCCAGGTCGAGCTCGCACGTCACCTCGGCCTCGACGTGGCCGCCCTGCTCCCACGCGGACCCGTCGAGCGAGACCGACGAGGACTGGCAGCGGCCGTCGAGCACGCTCGTGGTGATGGCCTCGGCCGCGGACCCGGCGTCGTCGAGCGTGCGCTGCACGGACGCCGCGCGGGCGGCGTCGCGGGCGGCTCCGTTGACCCGCCCCTGCGCCTCGACCAGCACCCCGGCCCCGGCCAGGAACAGCAGGAACAGCAGGAAGACCGGGGCCAGCATCACCGTCTCCACCGCCATGGAGCCGCGTTCGGCCCGTCTCATTCGCAGTCCTCGCCGCCGTTGTCGGGGCGGAAGCACTCGACGGGCCCGCCCGCGGTGGCGGTGATCGTGAACGAGAGCTCGGGCAGCAGCGGGATGACCTGCACGGCGCTGCCGGACACCGTGACGAAACGTTCGTCGGGCTCCTTCTCGGACGTCGTGGCGGTGGCGTCGCCGAGCAGCCGGGGGCCGATGGCCCGCACGATGTCGGTGGCCTTCGTGGTGGCCGCGCCCTCCCAGTCACCCGAGTCGAACGGGGCGGACCTGGCCACGCGCGCGCCTTCCCTGGCGGCCGCCTCCGCGACCTGCCGGCCGTGGAACCAGAGCGCGACCTGCACGATGAGCAGCACGACGGCGAGGATGACCGGCATCAGCATGGCCAGCTCGATCACCGTGGCGCCGCGCTCGCCCTTCGGCTTATTCGCCTCCGCCGCCATCGCCGCCACCGCCGCCGAAGGTGCCTTGGATCTCGCTCTGCTTCTGCTCGACCAAGGTCTTGATGAGCGTGGCCAGGCCGAGCGCGACGCCGGCGATGATGGCGGTGATGATCACCCATTCGACGGCGGACGCCCCGCGGGTGGGTGCGGTCCTGGCCCGGTGGATGCGCACGCCGAGGTACGCGGTCAGATAGATGATCCAGGGATGGTTCATCATGCCCCCAACATCTTCATAGCGGCGGGATAACTGAGAAAGATCACAAAGCCGGCGCAGAGCAGGAGCTGGGCCACGAGCATCGACTGCGACCGCTCGCCCGCCCTGCCCTCGATCTCGGCCAGCTCGCGGCGGCGCAGCGTGGCCGCCCTGGCCGTCAGCGACGCGCGTACTTTGGCGCCGTCGTCGGCCACCAGGCCGAGCGCGGCCGACAGGTCGCGCAGCTCGTCGACGTTGATCTCTTCGCCGAGCTGGCCGAGCGCCTGCCACGGAGTGATGCCGACGATCCTCGCGCCGGCCAGCGCGTCGCGGATGCGGCCCATCGCCCAGTTGGGCTGCTCGCCGCTGACCGCAACGGCCATCATCAGGGCCTCGGGGACGCCGCGGCCGCCGGCCAGGTTCATCGAGACGAGGTCGAGGAACGCGCCCACGACGTGCCGGAAGTCGCGCCGCTTGGCCGCCGCGTCCTTCTTGACCTGCAGGTCGGGCAGGAAGAAGAACACGACCGCCACGAGCACGGCGGACCAGAACGGGATGGCGAGCGAGGTGCCCCACTCCATGAGCACCAGCCAGCCGAGCAGCAGCGGGAAGGCCAGCAGGCCGCCGGCCGCCAGCAGCACCTTCGTGGCCAGGAACGCCTCGAAGGAGCGGCCGACCAGCGCCAGGTCCGACCTGACCGACCTGACCTCCCAGCCTCGGGCGCTGTACAGGCGGGCCAGCCGCGCGCCGAGGCCGCGGCGGAACGCGCTGACCTCCTCGTCGGGCAGCAGGAGCTGGATACGCGGCGCACCCGCGTCCTCGCGTACGGCGTCGAGCGCCAGCAGCCGCGCCACCAGCCCGGGACGGGCGGGGAAGAGCGCCCTGAACAACACGAGCAGGCCGAGCCCGATCACGGCGCCGGCCAGTGCGCCCTCAACCATCGCCGCCTCCTCCCATGAGCAGCCGTGTCGGCTTGTCGAACCTGGCCAGCCGCCGCATCCAGGCGAACCCGGCCCCGAACAACCCCGCCACGACCACGAGCACGGCCTGACCGAGGGGGCCGTCGTATTCCTCGACGTAGGAGGGGTTGAACACGACGAGGATCCCGGCGAAGGCCAGAGCGGTGATCACCACGATCTGCACGCTGCGCCGGGTGGCGCGGCGCTCGGCCTCGACGCGGCGGCGCATGTCGAGCTCTTCACGGGCCGAGACGGCCAGCGCGCCGAGCACGTCGCGCAGGCCGGGGCCGCGCAGCCTGGAGTTGAGGATGAGCGCGGCCACCACCAGGTCGGCCGAGGGATCGTCGAGCTCGTCGGCGAAGAGCGCGAGCGCCTGCGGCAGCGCCATCCTGGTGTGCAGCCGGTCGATCAGGGACCGCAGGTGGGGCCTGAGCGTGGGCGCGGCGGCCCTGATGGACGACGGGATGGCCTGTTCGAGCCCGGCCGCCCCGGCGATCGTGTCGCGCAGCGACTCGGTCCAGGCGGCGAGCCCTTCGAGGCGGCGCATGGCGGCGCGCTCCTCGGCCGCGCCGCCCGACAACCCGCGCCAGGCGAACACGAGCAGCACCGTGCCCGCCGCCACGACCGGCCAGCCGGTGACGATCAGGACCAAGGCGGCGGCCACGGCGGCGATCGCGGAGCGGGTGGTCAGCATCTTGACCAGGTGGCGCTTGGGCCGGGGCGGGCGGGGGCGCAGGCCGTACAGGGAGATGCAGAACAGGAACAGGCCGCCGCCCGCCACGGCGCCGGCGAGCAGCGCCAGCGGGTCGAACGTGAACGCGCCCATGTTCACCAGCCCCCCAGGGTGTAGCCGTGGGCGGCGAGCTCCTCCATGCAGGAGATCGGGGCGTGCGGGACGGCGGCGCCGTCGGGGCCCGGTGCGAACACCTCGCTCGACAGGACGCGGCCGTCGCAGCCGTTGACCTCGCGGATGCTGGAGACGTAGCGGCGCAGCGTGCCGCCGACGTGGTAGTCGTTGCGCTTCTCGACGAAGACGACGAAGTCGATGGCGCCCGCGATGAGCATGTGGGTGGCGTCGATGGGCAGCCGCTCGCCGGCCTGCAGGGCGTAGGTGGAGATGCGGTTGAAGACCTCCATGCTGGAGTTGGCGTGGATGGTCGACAGGGAGCCGTCGTTGCCCTGGGTCATCGCGTTGAGCATGGTGACGATCTCGTCGCCGAGGACCTCGCCGACGATGACGCGGCTGGGGTTCATCCGCAGGGAACGTCTGACCAGCTCGGCCATGGAGATCTCGCCCTGGCCCTCGGAGTTGGGCAGGCGCTGCTCGAAGGCGACGACGTTGGGGTGGAGCTCGGGGAACTGGTCGAGGCCGAGCTCAAGGGCGCGTTCGACGGTGATGAGGCGCTCGCTGGGCGGGATCTCGTTGGCCAGTGCCCGGAGCAGGGTGGTCTTGCCGGCGTTGGTGGAGCCCGCGATCATGATGTTCTTCCTGGCGGCCACGGCGGCCGTCAGGAACCGTGCGACGTCGGGGCTGATCGTGCCGTTGCCCGTCAGGTCGGAGAGGAAGACCTTGCCGAGGCGGGCGCGGCGGATCGACACGGCCGGCCTGACTGTGACGTCCATGACGGCGCTCAGCCGGGAGCCGTCAGGCAGCCGCAGGTCGAGCTGAGGGTTGGCGGTGTCGAACGGCCTGCTGGACAGGCCGGAGTAGGCCGCCAGGATCTGGATCAGCTCGGTCAGCTCGTCGTCGGAGTCGGCGACCGGGTCGTGCATGAGCTCCTGCCCGTCGGCGTAGCTGACGAACACCCGGTCGCAACCGTTGATGTCGATGTTCTCGACCTGGGTGTCGTCGAGCAGCGGCTGCAGGCGGCCCACGCCGAACAGGGCCGCGTGGATGCCGGCCGCGAGTGCCTCCTCCTCCTCGACCGTGGGCGGGGTGCGGCCGAGCCCGATCTCGCCGCGGGCGTGCTCTTCCAGCACCTGGGAGATCAGCGCCCTGGCGAACTGGCGCTCGTCCTCACCGGTCATCGCGGGCAGGCCGTTGGCCTGGTCGAGCCGGCGCTGGTGGGCCAGCCGGTCGCCGACCTCCTGGCGGAACCGTTTGACGAGCGAATGGTCGATCATCGGTGGCTCACCAGCCTTCCCGCGAGGTCGCGTGCCGTACGGATCAGGAGGGAGCGGTCGAGCCGGCCGCCCCACTGCCCGCGCAGGAGCTCGGCGCCCTTGGGGTCGTGGGCGAGGCCGTAGACGTATTGGACGGTGCTGCCGACGATCCGGCGCACGTCGTCGATCGAGGCGCGGTAGTTGCGCGGGTCGGCGATCACCGCGACGCCGTGCGCCTTGGTGATCTGCAGCCGCTCGCGCAGGTGGGCGACGTGGTCGAGGGTCGCCCGGGTGAGCAGCACGACCTGCTCGGCCTCGGCCATCAGGTCGCCGAGCTGGGGATGGGCGCCGAGCCGCCCGCAGTCGGCGATCACGTCGGCGTTGGGGATGGCCGCGAGCGCCCGGCCCAGCGGGCCCCACAACCAGGTGAGCCCCGCGGCCTGCTCGCCGTGCGTGAGCCCGGCCAGCACGTCGAGGCCGCCGACGATCTTCTGCGTGTGCTGGCGGATCTGCGCGGGCTCGAGGCCGCGCCTGGCGGTGGCGCCGAGCGTGAGCAGGCCCTTGCCGGGGTTGAGCACGCCGCCGTCGGCGGCGGGCAGCCGGTAGGCGAGGTCGCCGCCCGCCGGGTCGCATTCGGCCAGCAGCACGGGTCGCGGCCAGACCGCCGCGAGGGCGGTGGCCGCGGTCGTCACACCCGGCGCGCCTTTGTCGGCGGCCAGGACGATGAGCGCCACGTCAGCGTGCCCCCGGGAGCTCGGCCACCGCGATCTCCCCGCTGGAGGCGAAGGCCACTATTTCCGGCGACGCCGAGGAATCGACGACCACCGTGATCTGGCCGGAATTTCCCGTGCGGGACTTGTCGCCGACGGAGAAGACGAGCGCGCTCGCGGCCAGGACCCGGCTTTCTGCTTGGCTCGCCCGGCTCGGAACGTGCACCAGCTGAACGCGGTCGCCTACTTTCAGGCCCGCGGGCATTTGACCCGGCTTGAGCGCCAGCCCGACGGTGGCCTTTCCCTCGCCGAGCTCGGTGCTGGCCTTGGCGCCCATCTGGTTGGTCAGCAGGGTGCCGGGCAGGATGGTGACGGCCGCGAAGCTGCCGACCACCTGGTCGAGCTGCGACCAGCTGACGTAGTCGACACCCTCAGCGGCGATCTTGACCTCTTCGAGCGCCTGCTCGGTGAACTTCTGACCTGCGCCGATCTGCTGGGTGACGCGGATGGCGGAGACACGGTCGCCGCTCCGCAACACGAGCAGCGTCGTGGCCAGCGCGCCGCCCAGGATGAGCAGGACGGCCAGCGCGGCGAGGGCCGGCTTGCGTTCGCGGGGTGGCACGGGGAGCTTGCGCGAGGCCGGGCCGGCCAACCCCGCCGCCGCGTCGGCGGCAGGCTTTTCACTGGTCCTCATGGGTGGGGGGCTCCCGAAGTGAATTGCGGAATTCACGCCATTATGTGGGGCTTGACGTGGTGACGGGGGCGGAATGCGAGGACCAATGCTCGTTTCGCAGGTGGCGGGATGTCAACTCGAAATAATCGATGCCTATTGTTTCTAACGAGTTGACGAGTATTGATTTTTCCGGCTAGCCGTCACTTTGATCACACCAGCCACTTTTTTCACACATTTATGCCAACATATCGACTCAAGTCGCCGCAGATTCCCCATGCCATTGCTGTCAACTCACGCACCTGTTCCCGCTCCGGGCGTTACCTTTGGCGCCCGAGGTCGACCGAGGAGACGGCACCATGCGGATCATGCTCACCGTGCTCGGCGGGCAGGGCGACCGTGACGTCGTGATCGACGGAGACGACGGCGCCACGGTGGCGAGGGTGAGCGAGGCGCTCAGCGATCAAGGGCCGCTGGCCGACGTCGTCCGGCTGCCCAGGGCCCGAGCCCCCTACGGACTGTCGGCCGGCCCCGACGGCCCGCACATCCCCCGGCCCCGCAGGCCGGAGCGGGACACCGGCTGGCCGGCCGGCCAGCCGCCCACGCTCTGGCGCGACGGCCGCCCGCTCGACCCGCGCGCGCCGGCCGCCGCCGTGCTGCGCGACGGCGACAAGGTCACGCTCGACGCCCGCCTCGCCCGCGCCACCGTGGTCGAGGAGCCGGGCGGGGTCGCCGAGGTGCGGGTGGTCGGCGGCCCCCGCGCGGGTACGGTGCACCGGCTGGGGCTCGGCGTGCACGTCATCGGCTCCGACCCGATGTGCGCGATGGCCGTCGACGATCCCGCGCTGGCCCCCGAGGCGGTGGCCGTACGCGTGACACCGGACGCGATCATCGTGGAGCGGGCGTGGCGGGAGCCCGACGAGGCGCCCAGGCTCAAGCTCAAGGGGCGGTGGGCCGACGAGGTCGCCGAGCTCACGGCGCGGGTCGCCGAACGCGAGGCCGCCGAGCTCACGGCCGGCTACGGCGAGACCCCCGAGCTCGACGGCCGGCCGCTCACCGAACCCGTCGACTGGCCCGACCAGGCCGTGCTGACCTGCGGCTCGTCGGTGTTCGTCCTGACCTCGATCGAGCCCAAGGACGCCCACCTGGCTCCCAGGAGCGAGGGCGGCGTGGCCTACAACCGCCCGCCCAGGCTCCGGCGCCCGGAGCCCGAGCGCACGTTCGTCCGGCCGAAGGAGCCGACCAGGAACGAGGGCATGCGCCTCCAGCTGCTCGCCGCCTTCCTCCCGGCCGTGCTCGGCTTCACTCTGGCGATCGCGCTACGGCAGTGGTACTACCTGCTCGTCGCCCTCATGACGCCGGTCATCATGATCGGCCAGTGGTGGAGCGACCGCCGCCACGGCAAGAAGCAGCACAAGAAGGCCGTCAAGGAGCACAAAGAGCAGCTCCAGGCATACGACGAGGCCGTGGAGCGGGCCAGGGTGGCCGACGAGGCGGTCCGGAGGTCCAACGCGCCCGACCCGGCCCAGGTGCTGCTCACGGCCACCGGCCCGCGCAGGAGGTTGTGGGAGCGCAGGAGCCACGACGACGACGCGCTCAGGCTGCGGGTGGGGCTGGCCGACCTGCCGGCCGACCTGGAGTTGTCGGAGGAGCAGGGCGGGCGCATCGAACCGCCCGTCTGCCGCTCCGTGCCGGTGGCGCTGCCCATGCGCCGGCTTGGCGTGGCCGGCGTCACCGGCCACCGTGAGGCCGCGACCGGCCTCGCCGGCTGGCTGATCGCCCAGGCCGCGACCCTGCACAGCCCGCGCGACCTGGCCATCGTGATCGTGTCCGCGCACGCCGATGGCGAGCAGCGCTGGGGGTGGATGCGCTGGCTGCCGCACTGCTCGCCGCAGTCGGGCCAGGAATGCGTGGTGCTGGCCGGCACCGATCCGGAGTCGGCCGCCCGGCGCGTCTCCGAGCTCGCCGCGCTCATCGACGAACGCCAGAACACCGCGATCCCCGAGCTGGGCAAGATCCCCACCGGGTGGGACGACCTCGGCGGGCCGGAGAAGCCCACGTTCTCCTCCTATGACGTGCGCCCGTACGACGTGCTGGTGGTGCTGGACGGCGCCCAGGTGCTGCGCGGGCTGCCCGGGATGCCGCAGGTGCTGCGCCAGGGGCCGCGCTGCGGCGTGTACACGCTCGCCCTCGACGAGGACCAGCGCCTGCTGCCCGAGGAGTGCCAGACGGTGGCCGCGTGCGGCGACGACGGCCCCGCGCAGCTGCGCGGCGGCGGCCTCGACGTCATCGGGCCGGTCCTGGCCGACCTCGTCTCCCCCGCCTGGTGCGACCGACTGGCCAGAGCCCTCGCCCCGATCCGCGACGTGAGCAGGGACGACCCGGCGGGCAACCTGCCAGGCGCGGTGCGCCTGCTCGACCTGATGGGCCTGCCCGACCCCTCCGGGCGGGAGCTGGCCGCCCGCTGGCGGGAACGCGGCACCACCGAGGCGCTGATCGGCGTCGGCCCCGACGGCCGCTTCTCGGTCGACCTCACGCTCGACGGCCCCCACGGGCTCATCGCCGGCACCACGGGCGCGGGCAAGTCGGAGCTGCTCCAGACGCTCATCTGCTCGCTCGCGGTGGCCAACCGGCCCGACCAGCTCACGTTCGTGCTGATCGACTACAAGGGCGGCGCCGCCTTCAAGGAGTGTGTACGCCTGCCGCACACCGTCGGCATGGTCAGCGACCTCGACGGCCACCTGACCCAGCGCGCCCTCGACTCGCTGGCGGCCGAGATCCGCCGCAGGGAGCGCCTGCTGCTGGCGGCGGGGGCCAAGGACATCGACGACTACACCGGCCCCGCCCTGCCCCGCCTGGTGCTGATCATCGACGAGTTCGCCGCGCTGGTGGCCGAGCTGCCCGAGTTCGTCACCGGGCTGGTCGACATCGCCCGCAGGGGCCGGTCGCTCGGCATCCACCTGATCCTGGCCACGCAGCGGCCCGCGGGCGTGGTCACCGCCGACATCCAGGCCAACACCTCGCTGCGGATCGCGCTGCGGGTGACCGAGCCCGCGGAGTCGTCGGATGTCATCGACCTGCCCGACGCGGCCCACATCTCCAAGTCGACGCCCGGCCGCTGTTATGTGCGCTCGGGCGTAGGGGCGGCGACCGCCGTGCAGACGGCCAGGGTCGGCGGCCGCAGCCCTGCCGCCGGCGCGCCGGCGCCGGCGGGCAACGTGCGGGTGCTGGAGGTCGGCTGGCGCTCGTTGGGTCGTCCGCTCCCGCCGCCTCCTGAGCCGGAGGAGGACGCGACGGGCACGGACCTCGGGCTCGTCGCCGACGCCCTCATCGAGGCCGGACGTCTGGCGGGCGTCCCCGCCCAGCCCAGCCCGTGGCTGGACCCGTTGCCCACCGGCCTCGTCCTCGACCAGGCTCCCGCCGGGCATCCCGTCCTGGCCGTCCCGATCCCCGACACCGCGGCGTACCCGCCGCACGCGGACACGTTCGCCGAGGTGGCGCCGTTGCCGTTCGGCGTCACCGACCGCCCATGGGCCCAGGACCGGCATCCGCTGGCGCTGGATGTGGCGCAGGGCGGTCACCTGCTCATCGCGGGCGCGGCCCGCAGCGGCCGGTCGACGGCGCTGCGCACGATCGCGGGCTCCATCGCGGCCCACGCCTCACCCTCGGACGTGCACGTGCATGCGGTCGACTGCGGCTCGGGAGCGCTGCTGCCGCTGGTGGCGATGCCGCACTGCGGCGCCGTGGTGACCCGCGACCAGCTCGACCGGGTGGAGCGCCTGCTGAGCCGGCTCAAGGCCGAGGTGGGCCGCCGCCAGCAGCTGCTGGCCGAGGCCGGGCACGCGTCGCTGGCCGAGTACCGGCAGGCGGGCCACCGGCTGCCCTGGCTGGTGCTCATGCTCGACCGCTGGGAGGGCTTCGTCGCCGCCTTCGAGGGCTACGACTACGGCCGCATGATCGAAGGGCTGCTCCAGCTTCTGCGTGAGGGCCCGGCGGTGGGCCTGCGGGCGGTGGTCACCAGTGACCGCTCCGGCCTGCTCGGGCAGGTCTCGACGGTCTTCGACGACCGGCTGCTGCTGCGGTTGTCCGACTCGTCCGACTACGGCCTGGCGGGCTTCCCGCTCAAGGGCCTGCCGTCGTCGATACCGCCGGGCCGGGCGCTCTCGCTGGGCGAGCACGGCATCGTGGAGCACCACATCGCCCTCCTGGACGCGGACCCGGCGGGCCCGGCGCAGGTCGCCGCGTTGCAGTCCCTGGCCCGCGCCGCCGCCGGCCCTCCCGGCACGGCCCCAGGTCAGAAGGCGCAGGGCCCGGCGCACGAAACCGGCAGGGGCGTCTGGCGCTGGGAGGGAGATCCTCCGCTGCGGGTGGACGCGCTTCCGATGCGCATCACGGCGGCCCAGACGCTCGCCCTCGACCCGTCCTTCAGTCCGCCGTCGCCGCTGTGGGCGCTGGTCGGCGCGGGCGGCGACGCGCTGGCCCCGCTCGGGCTCGACCTGCTGGCCCACGGCCCCGGCGCCGTGATCGCCGGGCCGTCGCGCTCCGGCCGGTCGTCGGCGCTGCTGACGGCCGCCCGCTCACTGATCGCCCGCGGCACCCCGGTGGTCGCCGTCGCCCCGCGGCGCAGCCCGCTGAAGGAGCTGGACGGTGCCGTGGCGGTGCTGGACGGCAACGCCACCGACCTGGCGGAGCTCGTCGCGGACCTGCATGACTACGTCGTGGTGGTGGACGACGCCGAGCTGATCAACGCGGACGGCCCGCTGGGCGCCGCCCTGGAGGAGGTGCTCAGGTCGGGCAGGGACGGCGACCACGGGCTGCTCATCGCCGGCGTGACGGGGGACCTGGCCGTCGCCTACCGTGGGTTCGTGGCGGAGACACGCAAGTCAAGGACGGGACTCCTGCTGGCCGTGCAGAGCCAGGCGGACGGCGACCTCTTCTCCATCCGCCTGCCGCGCGGGGCAGCCGGGGGACCGCCGGGGCGCGGCTTCCTCGTGACGACCGGCACCTTCACCCCCGTCCAGACGGCACTCCCCGGCGGCGGCCCGTAGCGGTCAACCCTCGTCAGCGGGGAGAGCGTCGGCGGGGACGGCGTCGGCGTCGGCGGGGAGGGTGAAGAGGCGGACGTAGAGCGGGCGGGCGTCCGGCGGGGCGTCCTCGGCCTGGTGGGCGTGCTTGAGGAGCAGGGCGACGTACTCCTCCTGGAAGGCCTTCAGCTCCTCCTTGGTCATGCGGACCAGCCCTCGCGAGCCCCACGTCCAGCCGGGGTCGGCGCGGTAGGCGGCGGGGAAACGCTCCATCAGGGCGCGGTCCTCCTCGAAACCGGCCCGGTGGAACTCCTCCAGGACCGCCCGGTCGCCCGGCGCGAGCTGGTCGGGGTGGGGAGCGCGCATGTCGCGGAGGACGCGGGTGCGGCGCCACCAGCGTTCGCGGCCCGACGAGCGCTCGGGGATCTCCTCGATGAAGCCGTATTTCTCCAGCTGGCGCAGGTGGTAGCTGGTGGTGCCGGTCTTGGCGCCGAGCAGCTCGCCGAGGGTGGTCGAGGTGGCGGGCCCGTGCAGGTTGAGCAGGGTCAGCATGCGGCGGCGCATGGGATGGGCCAGGGCTTTGAGCCGCTCGGGGTCGTCGAGCACGTACGGCTGCTCGTGTGCCGGCTCGTCATCCTTCATGAGGAGCAGGCTAGTACTCCAGAACGATATCTGCAGACAGGCATTTGCCGAGGATTCTCTGCAGACTAGTCTCGGCGATATGCGACTCCTTCTCGCGGCCGCCGCGGTGGCCGCCACACTGTTAACGCCGCTCGCCCCCACCGCGGCTGCCGCTGCCGCTGTTGGGCCCCTCCCCGGCCTGCCGGGAGACCTGGTGGCGCAGGACGTGACCTTCCGCGGCGGCGGAGGTCTGGAGCTGCGGGGCAGCGTCATCAGCCCCGTCGACGCCCGTGACGGGCGGGCCGGGGTCGTGCTGGTGCACGGCGCCGGCACCGGAACGCCGAGGCAGAAACTGCTGGGCGAGGCCGTCGCCTTCGCCAGGAAGGGCCTCTCGGTGCTGATCTACGACAAGCGTTCCCAGGGCTACTCCCTGTTCGACAGGTCGTACGCGCTCCTGGCCGAGGACGCGCTCGGCGCCGTGGGGGTGCTGAGGAACCGGCCGGGCGTCGACCCCGGCAAGGTCGGCGCCATGGGGTTCAGCGAAGGCGGATGGGTGGTGCCCATCGCGGCCGCCCGATCCACGGACATCGCGTACGTGATCCTCGTCGGCGCCAACGCGCTGCCGCCGCTGCGGCAGCAGACCTGGGCGGTGGCCGCCGGGCTGCGCAAGGCGGGGGTGCACGGGCCGCTCGTCGAACGGACCGTGCCGAACCTGTACCGCGCGATCGCCGACGGCGGCATGTTCCCGGAGCCGTTCTTCGACCCCGCGCCGGTGTTCGCTCAGGTGCGAAGGCCCGTGCTGGCGATCTGGGGGGTGCACGACCTGCTGACGCCGCCCAGGGAGACGCCGCCGATCATGGCCGAGGCCCTGGAGAAGGGCGGCAACAGGGCGTACACCTTCCGGTTCTTCGCCGACGCCGAGCACGCCGCGCACCTGACGCCCGACGGCGGGGTCACCCGGCTGCCCGAGCTCGCCCCCGGCTACGCGGACCTGGTGGGAAGCTGGGTGGGCGAGGTGACCTCGGGGCGGGCGCCCATGGCCGGCGTCTCCGGGCCGGCGCCGGTCCAGGAGGACGACACCGTGGAGGTCCCGCCGGTCGCGTGGTGGGAGTCCGCGCCCGTCCAGCTGGTGGCGCTCGTCGTGTTCCTGGTGGCGTTCGGCGGCTATCCCGTCGTGGCGCTGGTGCGTCGTATCAGGCGGTCAGCCGCTCCCGCGTCCCCGCTCGTGGCCGCGCGGGTGGTCAGCGGCGCCGGGCTGGCGGTGGTGGCGGGCGGGTTCGCCTACCTGTTCTCCCTCATCATGACCGGCGGGAAGCTGGCCGCGCCCGGTCCCGTGGTGGCCGGGCGGCCGGTGATCTGGCTCGCGCTCCAGGCGCTCGCCGTGGCCACCGTCGTCGCGACGCTCATCGTCGGGATGCGCCGGCGACGGGTCGCCGCCAAAGGCGAAAGAGTGCGGCTGGGCGTGCTGGTCGGGGGCGGCGCGGTGTTCCTGCCGTGGGCGTTGTACTGGGGGTTGGCGCTGCCCTAGCGAGACCGTGCACGGCCAGGAGCATGGGTGCTGCCTGGCCGTGGCCGCGGTCGCCGCGTCATCCGATCTTGCTGTTCACCACCGAGTCCGTGTCGCCGCCCCAGATGTCGTCGTCCTCGTGGAGCCACGTGCTGGAC
>NZ_SMKP01000176.1:0-23080 GCF_004349015.1 Nonomuraea diastatica | reverse complement strand
GCGGGTGGGTGCTGAGAAATCCGTATGTGAGGACCAACTGGCTCGCCTTTCGGTCATCCGGCCGCACCATGATGGAGTCGGGTGCTGCTCGCTCGGTGAAGACGGCTACCCCGTCTGCCTGTGCGTGTGCGGTGGAACCTGAGACTTCACCGGGGGCCCGTCCTCATGCGGGGGCCCGGCCGACGCGACCGATCGGCTGATGGCGTGGTCCGCGTACTCTGACACTATCAGTCGCTAACATTGTCCTAACATTTCGCGGTAGATCCTCAGATAACTCGCCACCATTCGATCTGCGCTGAACCTGCGTTCTGTCTGCGCGCGGTCGATCGTCGCGATGCGTGCCACCGCGGTGACCGCCTCGTCGAGGGAGTCCACCAGGAAACCCGTCACGCCCGGGTCCACGACTTCTGCCATGGATCCGCGCCGGTAGGGGACGACGGGAGTCCCGCAGGCCATCGCCTCGACCACCGACAGGCCGAAAGGTTCGTCGAACGCGATGGGATGCAGCAGCGCGGCGGCGCCGCCGAGGATCTGGCCACGCCGCTCCGGGCCGACCGGCCTGAGGAAGCTGACCTGTTCGCCGTCGACCTTCGGCACGATCTCTTCTTCGAAGTACCGCTCGTCCTGGACGATGCCGCAGATGGTCAGCGGCATCCCCGCCCGTCGGGCGATCTCGATGGCCGTGTGCGTCCCCTTGTCGGGATGAACGCGGCCGAACGCGGTCAGCCGCCGGCCGCCCACCGGGTCGAAGGGGAAAGCGTCCAGATCGATGCCGTGGTGCACGGTGGCGACGTAGTCCCGTAGGCGGGCAGGATGCCCATGCCGGAGAATCCATGGACCGTGGTGAGCAAAGGGGCCCGGCAATGATCGGCGAAGGCCAGCGGCAGCCAGTCGAGATGGCTGTGGACGACGTCGAACTCGCCCGAACGGCTCAACGCGTGCGCGACATGCATCGCCTCCCACACCCGCCCGTCGAGCGATGGATCGTCGGCGTACCCGCGGGCACACACCGTCCAGTGCTCCGGAGGTGACGGAGTCCAGCGTGGCGAGCAGCGTCACATCGACCCCGGCGGCGGAGAGCCCCTCGGCGAGCAGGCTCGTCACCTGCTCCCACGGGCCATAGTGGCGCGGAGGCGTGCGCCAGGCGACCGGTCCCAGCAGCGCTATCCTCACGTGACGGAGGCTTCGCTCCGGCGTACGTCTGGCATCGGTGCCTTCTCTCCCCAGGGTGACGTTTCGCAAGAAGGCGCCGCGAGGATGCCCTCAATGGCCATGACAGCAAGATCACAGCGGCTGCATCCCATGCTTCACCTCCCTGCCTTGTCCAGCCGAGTCAACGCCACGGCGGGCCGGCCGGAAACAGCCGATGCCGCAAGCAGTCATCACCACAGCCGATGACCAGGCAGCAGCGTGACGGGCTCCTCGACGCCGTGACGTGAAGCCCCGCGGTCGTCGGAGGTGGCCGGGATGCGCACGGCCAAGAGGGCGATGTCGTCGGCGGTGCCAGGAGGCATGCGGGCGAGGACATGGTCGCAGAACTCGTCCAGGGGATGGCAGGCCAGGGCGGCGGCATGGCGGCGGAGACGTCCCATGCCGGTGTCCAGATCGGTGCCGGGGACCTCGATCAAGCCGTCGGTGTAGAACAGAAGGGTGGAGCGAGGAGGCAGGGGGACCGTGGCGTCCGGTCGGCTGACGTCACTCAGGCCGGTGCCCAGCAGTAGGCCTTGTCCCTGTTCGAGGTATTCGGCGCGTCCGTCGGGGGTGACCAACAGCGGCGGTGGATGGCCGGCGTTGGTCCATCGCAGTTGCCAGGGACCCTCATCTGGGCCCTCAATGCGAGCCAGGATGGCTGTGGCCAGAGGGACCTTCGTGATGACGGGGACGGCCTGGTCGAGGCGGTCGATGATGGCGCTGGGCGGTCCCGTCCGATCCCAGGCCAGGGCGCGCAGCATACCGTGCAGTTGGGCCATGCCCGCGGCGGCGGCCAGGTCGTGGCCGATGACGTCGCCGATGACCAGCGCGGTGGCGCCGTCACGCAGGAGGAATGCGTCGTACCAGTCGCCGCCTACCTGGGAGCCGACGGGGGCGGGCTGGTAGCGAGCCGCCAGGCGCAGCCGGCCGGGTTGAGGCAGGGCGGTGAGCAGGTTCCGCTGCATGGCCTCGGCGATCTGGCGTTGGCGGCCGAACCGCAGGGTGTTGTCGATGGCCAGGCCGACGCGGCGCCCGATGTCGCCGATCAGGGATACCTCAGCGGCGTCGAAGGGCCGAGCGGCGTCGGTACGGGCCAGGGTGAGGGCACCTGTGACCCGCCGGACGGTACCCAAGGGCACGATGACCGCGGAGGTGGCGCCCAGTGCTTGGAGGAATCCTGTTTGGACGGCGGCGAGGGGCGAATCGGGCGGGGGAGCGATGTCCCCTGGTCCCATCAGGACGGGTTCGCCACCGTGCAACACCCGTACCAGAGAGGAACGTGAGTGCTGGTCCAGCGCGGGGAGGGGACCTCGCCACGCTTCCTGTTCGGCGTCGCGGCCTTCGGGTCCGATCACCGCCACCCTTTGGATGCCCTCGTCCGTTCGCAGGTCGATGGCGACCCAGTCGGCCAGGCGGGGCACCAGCAAGCGGCCGAGCCGAGCGAGGGCCTCCTCGGTGTCCAGGGTCTGCGCCAGCGCTGTGGCGATCTCCGCGACCAAGGCCAGCCGGTCGGTGAGATCTGCCAGGGCGGTCACATGCGCTGCGAGGTCGTCCGCTGCTTCCCGGTCGGTCGCATCGCCGGTGAACAGCACGGTCATGCCGAGCACCTCGCCGTTTCTGGTCACGGTATCGCTGAACCAGATGACCGGGGTGAGATATCCGTCACCGCCCAGGAATCTGTCTACCTCGCGGGCGCGGATGTGACGGGTGAGGGCCGTGAGCAGCCGGCACGGCTGATCCGGAAGGGTGGCATCGTCGGCGTGGCGGTGCAGCAGATCGTGAAAGTTCTGTCCACTCATCGCCGACGCGGTACGGTCCAACAGCTCTTCGGCAGCCGGGTTGACCGCGATGATCCGATCAGAGGAGTCCAGCACAGCCACGCCGGCCCCCAGATGGTCGAAGACCTCCCGCCAGAACTCTGGCTGCGTCGCCCACCACCGACCTTGACCATCGGACGTGCTCTGGGCCACGCCGGTTCCTCCCACGGTAGACGTACCGCTCCCAGCCGGGGACAGCCGGTGGGGCTCGGTCAACTATCGGGGATAATCTCCGATGAGGAGCCGTTGTGCCCCGCGACGCGCTGGCTCGACATCACCCATGATCACGTGCGCAGTGCGATCTGTGCCATACCCTGTGGTGCAAGGCTGAGAATGCTTCTTCGATGTCTCGGAGGCAACAGCCATCATCAGAGAGCGAGACGCGACATGAGCAGTGCTCGCAAAACCGAAGGTCATGCCGCAGGGGCCCCCTCCCCTCCGAAAGAGGCCGATGAGCAGCCCGATCACGCGGCCAACGCGCAGTGGCTCAAGGACAACCCAGACGCCATGCCGCAAGTGGGCGCCGGCCGGTGGGTCGTGTACGACCGCGCCGGTCATCTGCGCGGCCACCTCGTCGGTGACGGCCCGACCCGCGACACTCGCTTCAAGGCGATCAGCGCGACGCACGAAGGGTCGCCTCCTGACCACGCGCTGGGCTACGGCATCACCCTGCACGACGCCGGGGCTCACCTCCTCGACACCAGCGTGGGTGGTGGGCAGCCCGAGGACAAAACGGGTGACTGAGTCACAATCGCCGCCGTCGACCGGCTGCTTGATCGAGTCACGCTCCGTGTAGGCGTCCATGGCGATACGTGGCAGAGGCTCCCACACCGCAACCCGACCCGCGGCCGGCAGATCCGCATCAGCTGGTCCCGCCACACCGACCCACGCGCGATCACTTTCAGCTTCGCCACCGGAGAGCCAGTCGTCCTGCTGATCATCCCATCGGGCACCGCCGCCGGCGCCGCCGGGGCCACGCTCGAACTCACCGCCCAGGACACCGCCGGCCTAACGCCCGACGACAGCCTCACCCTGGCGAGGGTGCCATCCGACCCTGCGGCGCGACCGACCCTCCGTGCGGCGACCGCCGGCAGCTCAGCCAACTGAGAGAGGCCGGGTCGATCACCAGCCAGGAGCCGACCACAACCAACCGGCCGTCAGCACCGGCGTGACCCAGCGCTGGGCCACCAACGTGCGCTGGCACCCCGCCGACGGCCTCCAACACCGTCGCATGGTGGCCGGCAAACACACACTGCGCACCACCATGCAGCAGCCGGCGGCTCGTCCACTCCGGGCGGCCACCGGGGCGCACACTCGCTGATGGCCGCCGACCCGGCTCCGGGGCTCGGCCGTAAGGGACGATTATTGCTGAACTTCCCCACTCGGAGCCAAGGACGGGAAGGTGAATGATGGCCAATGCCCGGCCTCCGCAGTAACCAGGTCCTGACAGTGGCGTGGACCAGGCCCTGGCCGTCGTCTTGACGGCGGTCAGCACAGCCTCACGCGCTCTCGCCCTTTAGAACGCGATGAGCACGGCCTGCCACGGTGCCGGCAGCGGCTCGTCGCGTGTCTGGAGGCGATGAGGCCTGGTCAGCTCGTTGAGGTGGCCGCCGCCGCACGGTTGCTCAGCGCCCCGAACGACCAGGCGCAGGCCAGGAAGGCCCGTGACGGGTGCGCGTAACCTGCCGCTCCGGCCTCTGACAGCCTCTGACCACCCGCCGTCGCGCAGCTTCAGTGTCTGCTGGCAGGCCTCTGGGCCGATCGCCTGCGTCGCTGCCCGCCGCGTTGCCCCTCGATGTCGTGCTGCTGCCACGGCGTCGGCCATGTCCTGCACCCGGGGGCAAGCAGACGATACGTTCTACAGGAGCGGCTTGTCGGTGGTGACCAGTGTCGGACTGTCGCCCGTTCGGCTGAGCGTTGTCTCGCCGGCAGGGTTCATGAACTGGAAGCTCAAGGGACGTGGGGTGGCGTCGATGCGGCGCGCGTACCAGCGTTGCACGGCGTGGTGTGCGAGGTCGAGGTCGAGGGTCTGCTGAGGGAGCAGGAGGCGGTGGTCGTCAGGGGTGGTGTGGACGCTGCCCTGCTGCCAGAGGCGATGGGCCTGCCGGCGTTCGCGCTCAGGTACCTGGGGGCCGCAGGACAGATCCAGCCGCCATTCGCGGAGGACCTCGCCGTCGCTGTCGATCTCGCACAGCGCTCCGGCGATGAAGCAGGTGCCCGCTGCCGCGATGGGCACCGCCCGGTAGAGGGGCCTGTCGATGTCGCGCAGCCAGTGCACGGTGTGATCCTTCTGCCAAGTGGTGGGGTCCGCGTGTCGGCTCTCCTCCTCTGGAGTGCCGGTCAGCGCGCGCGGCTGCGGCGGGCGGGCTGTCGGGGCTGTCCGCCTTCGTTATCCCAACCGGCCAGGCCGAGCGCGTTCGCGGCAGTGTCGAGGTCGGCGGGGGCGGAGGTGGCGGGGTGGCCCGGGTCTGCGGCGGTGAGGATGTCGCCGGGGCGGGTACGGCCCCGGCACTGGGTGGCCAGGTCGAGCGCCTTGTCGGCGGCGGCGGGAGTGGTGTCGGGTGGGACGACGAGCAGGTTGAGGTGCTCGATTCCCGGGATGATCAGGGTGACCAGGTGGGGGTCGATGGTGCGGAACCAGCCCACCTTGACGTGGCGGCCGGGAGCGGCGATGCGGCGCGGGATGTTGTCCCAGGTGTCGATGTGCAGGCCCACGCGCAGGACCCGCCGCTCCAGCCGCTGGTCGATGGCGGCGATCAGGGCGGGTAGTTCCGCGCCGGCGTCGTAGCTGGCGGGCCACCACGCCCCGTCCACCGCCCCCCGGCGGGCGAGGTCGGGATCCAGGCTGAGCCGCACCTTCTCAGGGCCGGTCATGAGGAGGGCCCACGGCGTTGGGTGGCCAGGCGTGCGGCCAGGCGTGCCGGAGTAGGCCAGCGTACGTCACGGGCCCAGCCGAGCCTTTCCAGCAGCCGGATCAGCCGGGCGGAGATGTCGACCTGGCCGGGCAGTACGCCGTGGCGGGCGCAGGTGGGGTCAGCGTGGTGGCCGTTGTGCCAGCTCTCGCCGAACGACAGGATCGCCAGCGGCCAGAAGTTCGCGGCCCGGTCCCCGGCCCGAGTCTTCAGCGGACGCTCGCCGAAGACATGGCAAACGGAGTTGATCGACCAGGTGACGTGGTGCAGCATCGCGATCCGTACCAGGGCGCCCCAGAAGAACGCGGTCACCGCCCCCTGCCAGGTGCCGGTGGCCAGCAGGCCGACCGCGGGCGGCAGCAGCAGCGAGGCCGCCACCAGCGGCCCGAACAACCGATCCACCCGGCTGATGTCGCCGTCGGCGAGCAGGTCCTTGGCGAAGCGTCGCCGGTTGGTCAGGTCACGCCCGAACATCCAGCCGACGTGCGCGAACAGCAGCCCCTTGGCCAGGCCGCGCACGCTGCGGCCATAACGCCAGGGCGAGTGCGGATCGCCGTCACGGTCGGCGAAGGCATGGTGGCGCCGGTGGTCGGCCACCCACTGGATGACCGAGCCCTGCACCGCCAGCGACCCGGCCACCGCCAGGACGATCCGCAGCCACCGGCTCGCTCTGAACGCGCCGTGGGTGAGATAGCGGTGAAATCCCACCGTGACGCCGAGCCCGGTGAGGACGTAGGAGCCCGCCGCGATCGCCACGTCGGTCCAGCTGAGCCCCCACCCCCAGGCCACGGGGATCGCTGCGACCAGCGCCGCGAACGGCACCAGTACGAACACCCACAACGCGACCACCGCCGCGACCGGTTTACGCCCGTCGATGATCGGCGCCACGCCGCCCCGCTTCCGATCGACGACGCCTGTACCTGTCGAAGCCATGCCAGCTTTCCTCCCCTTCCACGGCAGCATCCTTTTCGCCTCTTGGAATCGACCAACTCGCCTGCCCACACACACGGAAGCCACACCCTTAGTCCAATACCAAGCTGCAGACGGGCGAGGGACAGAGCCGCAGATCGATGTCCCGCGGTGAAACCGAACGGATTCCGGCGTCATCACCGACGCGGGACCTCGGTGATGTGGCGCCCAATGGCCAGCGGCAACACCCGCTGACGCCGGATCTCGTTCCACAGGTAGGGGCCGAACATCTCATGGCGGTGGTCACGCACCACCCCGCCGTGAACGAGTGGGGCTGCGCAAGCGTCCCGCATGAGCCCGCCACGGCCTGGGCACCACCCCCTGCCCGCCTTCACCCGCCTCCGAGCCCGTCAATCCTTCCGCTCGGGTTCCTTACCAGGAGGTACGGCCTGCACCCGTGGTTCTGGGGCCGGTTCTGCCGGGAGGGGGATCGGATCGTCCTTGAAGAGCTCGGGCACGGCCCGGTAGAGGATGGCAGTGATCGGCACGGCCACGACCGCGCCCGCGATCCCTGCCAGGATGCCGCCGACGGCCAGCACGATGATGATCGCCAGCGGGTGGAAGTGCAGCACCCGGCCAACGATCAGCGGCTGGAGCACGTGGTTCTCCAGTTGCTGCTCGACGACCAGGATGCCGATGAAGATCAGCGCGTAGATCGGTCCCTTCGCGCCGAGTGTGACCAGCGTCGCGACCGCACCGGCGAAGAGGATGCCGACGATCGGGATGAAGCTGGCCAGGAAGATCAGTACGGCGAGCGCCGCCCAGAGCGGGACGCCCATGATGGCGAGGACTAGACCCATGAGCACGCCGTGCACCGCGGCCACGACCACCGTGCCCTGCACGTAGTGGGACAGCGTGGCCCAGGCGGTCCGCCCGGCCCGGTCGACCCGCGGCGCCATCCGGCCGAACCCCCTGAGGAACCAGGACCAGATCCGGTCACCATCCTTGAGCAGGAAGAACGTCACGAACAGCAGGAGCACGATCGAGGCCAGCACCTCCACCACCACCACGGTGCCCGCGAGAACCGTCGAGGTGATCTGCTGCTGCCGTTCAGTAACAAACTGGGCAATCTCGTCCACCCAGCCACTGAGCTGGATGGGCTTCACGTGCAGAGGGCCGGTGTAGAGCCAGCTCTCCACCGTCTTGGCCGTCTGCCTGACCTGTGCCACCAAGCCGGGAAACTCAGCGTTGGCCCGGACGCCGACGATCCAGCCCGTCCCGCCCAGCACGGCCAGGGCGACGAGCATGGTGACCCATGTGGCGTAGATCGCCCGCAGGCCCGACGCGCGCAGGCGTCGGGTGAGCGGGAACAGCAGAGCGGTCAGCAGCAGGGCGACCGCCACCGGCAGGGCGACGATACGCATCGTCGCCACGAAACCGAACACATAGTTGGCCACGATGCCGATGACGATCAGACACGCGCACCACGCGGCCATCCTCGCCAAGGCCGCAGGCACTAACCGCAACAGGCGCTCCTGAGGTGAGTCCATGCACGGGAAACTTCCCCACCGGTCGGAAATAGGCGCGCTTTCAGGCTTCGAGCCAAGGAGTGTAAAGAATACTTTTCGCATCACGGGTAGGTCATCCGCCCTACCAGCTTCCCACGACGGCACGGTGAGCCATCTTCTGTGAAACGACCGCGGCGCACGATCACGACCGCATTCCGCCGACGTACCGGCCCCGGCCATGAGCGCCGCCCGGCGCTGGGCCGGCCGGCTGGCGAGAGGCTGGAAGCGATCCAGGAGCCGGCACGGCTGGTTGGATCACGCGGCGCGTGCCCTGATCCGCTACGACAAGGCCGACGCCGGCCGGCTGTCGGCCGCTCTCACCTACTACGCCTTCTTCGCCACCTTCGCCCTGGCCCTGCTGGGGTTCGCCATCCTCGGTCGCGTCCTCGATCATCCGGCGCCGCCGGCCGAGGTGCAGTGGTACCTGAGCGACACCTTCCCACGCCTGGACGTCCAAGCGCTTCGCGACGCCGGGGGAAAGGCCGGGCTGGTGGCCTGCGTGGTGCTGCCGCTGACCGGCCTGTTCTGGATGGACACGCTGCGCTCGACGACCAGGGCGATCTGGCGGCTGGAGGAGTATCCGGGCAACTTCTTCCTGCGCCAGGTCATCGACCTGGGCATCCTGGCGGGGCTCGGGATACTGTTCTCGCTGTCGCTCACCATCGTCTTCGCCGCCGAGTGGGTGCTGACCTGGCTTGCGGTGAACACCATGGGTGTGCACGCCACCCCCGCCCGGTGGGCGCTGTCGGTGGCGGCCTTCGTGCTGGGAATCGGCATCAACACCTTACTGGCCATGGCGCTGTTGACCGCGCCCCCGCGGCTGCGCTTACCGCTGCGCCGGGTGATCGGCCCCGCGCTCGTCATCACGATCGGCCTGGAGATCCTCAAGACCCTCGGCCAGGCCCTGCTCAACCTCACCGCCGCCAACCCTGCCTACCAGGTCGTCACCGGAGCGGTGGCGATGCTGCTCTTCCTCAAGGTGCTCAACCAGCTCATCCTGTTCGCCACCGCACTGGCGGCCACCAGCACCACCGGAGACGTCACCGACCTGGCCACCCGGCCAGGTCCGCCGTGACCTCGAGGCGTGCTACCACGCGACGGCCGCTTCCGGTTCCACTGTTCATCCGTCGCGACACCACCGTCCCCGCACCGCCCACCGAAGTTGCCCGGCGCCTGTCTGACGGCCGAGGATGACGTCCTCAGGCAGCGGACGGCGGTTCCGCCGAGCGCTGCACCGTTCAGCCCGTCGAGGGGGCGTGAGCTGTGATCAGCTCCGGCGATGAGGTTTGCTGGAAACGCCTATATCCGTCTCCGGGCAGGTGGCGTTGACTGACAGTGTCCGGTTACCTGTCTTCGGGCGGGACGCGTCGGCGATAGCGGGGTGGAGGCGGGCTATGTCCGTCGAGATCGTGATGTGGGTGGCCGTCAGCGTCGGGGTGATGGCGGTGGTGCCGGCCGTTGGCTTCTTCTTGTGGCGCAGGCGTCGAGATCGCCTGCGCGAGAGATTCGGCCCTGAGTACGAACGCACGGTTGCCGCTGAGGTCACCCGCAGGGCGTCCGAGCGTGAGCTGCGGGCCCGTCGAACGCGATCAGGCCCACTCGACATACGGCCGCTCGATCCCGACACACGCCGCGGTTATGCCGACAGGTGGGCCGCGGTTCAGGAGCGTTTCGTGAACGAGCCGAGTCCTGCGGTCAGCGAGGCCGATCTGCTGGTGCGGGCTGTCATGGCCAAGCGCGGATACATCACTGAGGACTTCGCACAGCAGGCCTCCGACCTGTCTCTGCGACACAGCCGCACCCTGGAGCACTACCGCCAGGCCCACGAGATCAGCGGGCGAGCCGGGGACGGTTGGGTGTCGATCCAGGAACTGAGGCAGGCCATGACGCACTATCACGCCTTGTTCGACGCCCTTATCGGCGGCGACCAGCGGCCTCTCCGTGCTCGGGCTGCCGCTCGAGCACCCCGGACACGACCACACGGAACTGCGGGTCCCCGCCGGTAGGCCTGCAGGGCACTCAGGAGGCCGCGAGCGAGAACACGATCGATGGATCCACCCATGGTCGTGCCACGGGAAAACTCACGGAGGTGTCAGGCCTATGGCGTTGCCTGGGCAAGAGAGCCAAAACCGTCTTCTCACCGATGGCGAATCGGTTGCCGGGACGGCCGAGGGAAGCGGCGCCGACGAAGCCACAAGGAACGCATCGATCGTGAATTATCCGAACCCCTGGAGGGCCTGCGGGTCATGGTGACCGGGGTGCAGGTGCTGTTCGCTTTTTTGCTGGCGATGCCATTCCAGAGCGGCTTCGCCAAGGTGGACACCTCGGGCCACTGGCTGTTCTTCATCGCGTTGACGGGGGCGGCCACCGCCTCCCTCTGTTTCATCACGCCCGCCGTTCAGCACCGGCTGCTGTGTCGTACCGGGTTGAAAAGAAGATCGTGCATCGCGCCAATGAGCTGGGGCTGGCCGGCGCCGTATCCCTGGCGGTCGCGGTCGCGACCGCCGACTCTCCGCAGACAACGCGCAACGAGGACCAGCCGGGCGGCGGTGAGTAGGCCCCGAGGTGCTCGGCGAGATACGCACTCCAAACCCTTCGCGGGGAGAGCCCATGCACATTGATGTCGCCGAACGTGAACACCTGGCGGTGGCCGAACTGGAGGCACGGTTGGTCAGAGCCTTCGCCCGCAGCCATTCGGCTGAACGGGTACGTTCTGCGGTAGGGGCGGCCCACCACCGATTCGATGGGCGGCCGATCCGGGAATACGTTCCGATCTTCGTGGAGCGGATCGCCAAAGAAGACCTGCGCCGGTCGTCCTCCTAGCGCTGAGGTCTCCGCGATCATCGCCCTGGACGTGCCCGACCTGCCCCGGGGCGGGGGTGGAGGGTGGTCATGAGGTGCTCCGATCGGGGGCAGCGGCTTGATGCTGTCCTCGTGGTGATAAGGCTCCGCGACGAGGTCGAACGAGGGCTGTGATCGTGCTGCGCAGGTGGTCGGCGGCAGCCCGCCGAGGCGCCCACCGCCGGGGGCCGGCCGACTTATGAGTGCGCTGGGCCGGGCGTGGGTCAGCCGGGCCGCGCCGACGCCTGCAGGTGGAGACCGGGCGTCTCGTGCCAGCCGGTGAGTTCGAGCAGGCGTCGCACCTGCAGGGGAGCCGAGCGCAACGTCAGAACATGGTCACCGCCGCCGTCGTGGATTGCGGCGGCGGCGCCGACGAGGGCGCGCAGGCAGCCGGTGTCGATGAACGTCAGGCCGCTCAGATCCACGCAGAAGCCGCCGTCGCCGCTCGCCAGTGAGGCCAGCGCGCGCCTCAGAGCGGGCAGGGTGGAGCGGTCGAGTTCGCCCTCGATCCGCAGGCCCGCACGGTCGGCGAGCGGGGTGATGCGCAGGAGGTGGTCGATGGCGGCGGTGATCGGGGGGAGCGCGATCACAGGCCGTTCCGTCAGGGCGGCGATCACGAGTGCAGAGGCGCTCGCGGTGTGCTTGGTGTTCATGCCGGGCTCCTACGGGAAGTCGGGAGACAAGAGGGCGGCCGGCTCGAGGCGGCGGTGTGAACACGTTGCGAGGGCGCCAGCGTGAGCGGTGTCGTGCGTGCAGTGCCCTGATCATCTAGCAGGCTGGCCGGAGCGGAAAGCATCGGTTTTAGCCAGGCTTATCACCACCGGCGATCAACGGCCAGACGTCGGCGGGTGCGGGCGGAGGGACCTCCCCCCCGACCAATGCCGATCTCCCTGGGCCAGGGCCGCCACACTTCACCGAAAGCGGCGGCTCGCAGACCGGACAAGCCTCTGACGCGCACCGACTCCTGCTGGGTCGGGCCCGCTGCCCGTACCCGCGACGACCGGCGACATGCTGGCAAATCCCCTGAAACGGCTCCTGAAAGGCGACACGACATGAACCCGAACAACGACGACGAACTCCTCGACGAAACGGCCGACCGGCCGCCGCTCCCGCCTGAGCCCGTGTCCAGACGCGGCAGCGACGGTAAGAGCCGACCGCCGCCACCGTCTGACAAGCTGGTCTTCGGCCCGGTGATCCAGCCCGGCGCACCGCCGGCGCCGCCCGAGCCGCTGCTCAACCCCGAGCCTGCCGACTGACCCAGCCCGATGGTCGCCGGCTCAGGTAGCACATCGCTGGCCGAGGCGCCCTTATGGCCGCACCACCGCGACGGAGTTGCGTGCGCCGTGCAAGATCCAGAGGGTGACGGATCCGAGCATCACGGTGCCGATCGCCCCTCTGCCCTGAGAGCCCACGACGACCAAATCCGCCTGGGCGGAAGCGCTGACGAGAGCATCGACGGGGTGGGCGCGACGGACGTCCTCGATCACCGGAACCTGCGGATATCGCTGCTGCCATCCCCGGAGGATGACGGCCGCGGTCCGGCACTGGGTAGCGTGGATCTCGTCCAGGTCATAGGCGCTTTCGGGGATGTGAGCGTGCGCCGGCGGTTGCCACGCGTAGACCGCGCGCAGCGTGCTCGCGCGCAGCATCGCCTGCTCGAAGGCGTAGGCGAGGGCGGGTTCGCAGGCGTGATAGTCCTCGAGCCCGACGACGACCTCCCCGTGGCAGTGTCGGGGTCGGATCGGACGACGACCACCGGGCTGAGAGGTCCTTGAGCGCGAGGGCTGACCAGGTCATCGCGGGCGCGCATCTCGAACGTGACCCAGTGCGTAAAGGTTAGCGCCCACGGGGTGGTGTATGGGTTTGAACCTGTACGTCACCTTGATCCCTGTTAGGGAAGATCGATGTGACATGAGGGCGGCCACCTCCTCGGCGAAGAACGTGCCGAGTGACTTGCCGGTGATCCGACGCACGACCTCCCCGACCAGAAACCCGTAGGTGACGGCGTGGTAGACGTGCTCTGTGCCCGGCCGCCACAGCGGCTCCTGCGTCTCGAGTGCACGGATGACCGGGTGCCACGCGCACGCCTGCTCGAACGTCAGCGGTCCGTCGACGAGCGGGAGACCGGCCTGGTGTGACAGCAGCCAGCGCACTTTGATCTGTTCCTTGCCGTTGGCGCCGAACTCCGGCCAGTACCGGGCCACCGGGGCGTCCAGATCCAGCTCACCGCGCTGTGCCAGCATATGGGCACAGATTGCGGTGGCGCCCTTCGTCGTGGATGCAACCTGAACGATTGTGTCCTCGCCATTCCAGGCGACCGGTCATGTCGGGCGGCTCGTCACGGCCCTGTCAGGGCGGGTCAGCTTTATCCGACCAAAAAGCCCGAGGCTACAGCTAGGCCTAGAACAGGTGATGGCCGACCTGCGCATCCGCGCAGTGTTCTCGCTGCCCGGCCAACCGCGCGGCCGCGGAAAGGACGAGTGCCTCTTCGGCACCTTCAACCAGATGTGCCTGTCCCAAGGGCGGCGATGACAGGCGGCTTGTGTCCGTGACCGCGTTCAGGTCGCCGGGTGGTCTGTCGCGGCGTGTGCCTGCCGGCGACCCAAGTGGCTCGGCCATCTGCCGCGGCTGGGTGAATCGCAGCATATTGCCGGAGGGATCGAGGAAGGCGCAGTCGCGGACGCCGTCAGGCTGGGTGATCGGTTCCTGCATCACTTCGGCGCCTGCGGCCTCGAGGTACTCGAAGATGGCGTCGCAGTTGTCGGTCTGAAAGATCAGACGGCTCAGCAGACCCTTAGCGATCAGATCCTCGATGGCCTGCCGATCGACCGGCGAGGCCCCGGGGTCCGCGCCGGGCGGCTGGAGTAAGATCTGCATGCCCGGCTGCGACGGCGGGCTGACGCTCGTCCACCGCATTCCCTCGAATTCGACGTCGTCGCGTACGGCGAAGCCGAGCACGTCCCAGTAGAAGCCGAGCGCCTCGGCGACGTCGTGGACGGTGAGGGTGCAAGAGGCCAGCTTGAGATCCATGCCTGCCCTGCGACGAGCCGGTTGCGAAGGCCTGCTCATCGCCGCTCCGTGTTGCCGGTGCCGAGAAGGACGATGTCGTGGTCGCGGACCCGGTCGGGGTCGGCGTCGATGGCGATGTGGGTGATCTTCCCGTCGCTGATGGTGAATGCGAAGACGGCCTTCGGCTGGCCGCGGTGTGCCCAGACAGCCGCAGGGACGCCGTCGACCAGAGCGAGCCGGGCGGCCTCAGCTCGTCCGGAGAAGAAGGAGGCCACCGCGCGGGCGCCGCGGAGCTCGACCGCCACGACGTCCGGATCGAGTAGTTCGAGCAGGGCGTTGAAGTCCCCGTTGCGGGAGGCGGCCAGGAAGGCCTCGACGATGTCCCGCTTGGCCGATTGCGCGGCATCGGAGGCTTCGGCCGTTCCTTGCACCCGGCGCCGGGCTCGGCTGGCCAGTTGCCGGGCCGCCGCCGGGGAGCGGTCGATGATGGGGCCGATTTCGGCGAATGACACTGCGAAGACGTCGTGCAGGACGAACGCGAGCCGTTCGGCGGGGGTCAGCGTGTCCAGCACCACCATCAGCGCGACACCGACCGAATCGGCGAGCAGCGCCTCATCCTCGGGTCCGGCCTGACCGTTCGGGTGGACGCTGGGCTGCGGTGTGGCCGGCTCGGGCGGCAGTGCCCCGGCCGCGTCCTCTCGCCGGGCTCGGCGTGCCTCGAGCATGTTCAGGCAGACCCGGGCGACGATCGTGGTCAGCCACCCTCCCGGGTTCTCTACCTGGCTGGTGTCGGCACGGCTGACCCGCAGCCACGCCTCCTGCACCGCGTCCTCGGCCTCGCCGGATGAGCCGAGCATCCGGTAGGCCACCGCGTGCAAGCGAACCTGGTGCTCGGCGAACCGCTCGCTCAGCCAGTCCTGCTCGATCATCTGTCACATTCCTCCGTCTAGCCGGTCATTACTGATTGACCGGTGAATACACGCCGATGTGACATCCGGCGTTTCACCTGCTGGTCAGGCAGCACATACACCTCGAACAGGAGATTAAGACATGACAGCGCACGTGATCCCGACCCTGCTCGGCGTCCACGACATGGAGGCCGCCAAGCGGTTCTACACCGACGGGCTCGGCTGGAAGGTCAAGAACGACTACGGCATTTCGGTGTTCTTCGAGTCCGACGGCGCCTCTCCCATCGGCCTTTACGGCCGGGCAGGTCTGGCCAAGCTGGTGGGCACGAGCTCGGAGGGCAGCGGCTTCAGTGGGCTGGTCCTTACCTACGAGGTCAGTAGTGAGGCGCGGGTTGACGAGGTGATGGTGGAGGCCGAGGAGGCCGGCGCCACGATCCTCAAGCCCGCCGACGCCCTGCCATGGGGTGGGTACGGCGGCACCTTCGCCGATCCGGACGGCTACATCTGGCGCGTCGGCTACAGCGCCCAGGGCAAGGATCAGCCCTCCACGGAGTAGTCGCAGAGGAAAAGCAAGGAATAGATCGTGAAGTTCCGCACCCTCGTCGAGCCGCCCGAGCCCATGCGAGGGCTGGAAGTTCCGCCCGAGGTGGTGGAGGCTCTCGGCGGGGGCGCGCGACCGCCAGTGACGATCACCGTCAACGGGCATTCCTGGAAGAGCCGCGTCGCCATCCTGCGCGGCCGTCACCTGCTCGGCCTCAGCAACGCCAACCGGCAGGCCGCGGGTGTCGCGATAGGCGAGGAGATCGGTGTCGAGCTGGAGCTCGACACCGAGCCACGGGTCGTCGTCGAGCCCGCGGACTTCGCCCGAGCCCTCGACGACGACCCGGCCTCCCGCACCGCCTTCGACCGTCTCACCGACAGCCGCAAACGTGAGCACGTGCGCGCCATAGAGAGCGTGAAGAAGCCCGGGACGCGCCGGCGGCGTATCGAGAAAGCCATCGCCGCCCTGCGGGGCTGAACCCACACCAAGACTCCGTCGGCAATGCAATCGCCGCGCGAAGGTCCGAACCCGCCCAACCTCCGGAAGAGACCATACATGTCGAAACACCTGAAGACCGGTCTGTACTGGTTCCTGGCCCTTCAGTTCGCGCTGGGAGCCGTGACCAAGTACTGGCCGGGCGACACGATATTCAGCACCGCGTACTCCGTGAAGTTCGTCGATTGGGGTTACCCCTCCTGGATGCGCTTCGTGGTCGGTGCCCTGGAAGGTGTCGCCGCTGTCTTGCTCGTGATCCCTGACCGGCGTACGCGCTTCCTGGGTGCCACAACGCTGATGTTTGTGCTCACCGGTGCGGTCACCACCCACATCGTCAACCACGATCCGGTGGTGGGAAGCTGGGCCGCGCCGACCCACCTCGTCATCATGGGCATCCTCGCACTGGCCAACTGGCCCGCCGACTGCCGACACCTCCTGTCGGCAGCTGAACCCGACGCCCTCCGTCGATGAGGGTCACACGCCCCCGCGATCCGGCGGCGGGCATAGCTGGTCTCGCCTTCGCTGTGGGGCCGAAGACCGCGCCGATCAGGGCCCGGGTCCGGTCTCCACCAGCGTCATCTGCCGGACCAGCAGGAAATGGGCCCCGACGCGCGAGGGCGGAGCGCGCAGACGAGCTGCACGCTGCGAGTCCTATTAGGGACCGCATCGCCGAACTCGAACCGCGGGTGTCCGGCAGGTCGTGGCCAGTTTCAACGCGGCGATGCGGGACCGTGTGGAGGACAAGCTCGCGCACGTCGCCGTGCCCACGCTGGTGGTCGGAGGGGAGTTCGACGGGGCGTCCCGCAGGACTGGCCGAGGAGGCCCACCCGCGGGACACCACTGGCCAGGCTTGTCGTCATGCCGATGAAGCCGCACATGATCCCGTTCCGGGCTCCGGAGGCTCTGGCGTCGCACATCACGAAGTTCGCGGCCGATGCGCAGCTACGCCGTCTCCTTCGACTCGGCCACCGGAAGGCTCCGGGTGCTCTCCCGTTACCTGCGGGGACCGCGATCTCCCCATGCTCTGCCATCTTCCCGCCGCCGTCGAACCGGTGGCCTGCGCGGGGGCGGCGGCGAACCGGCTACCGCGCGACCTGGCCGACAGGGCGTACGCGCTGGCCGGGTGGAGCGAGACGAGCGCGCCCGCGTGCCCGAGGCCGAGGAGGCGCTGACGGGCCGCCACGACGTGACGTGGAGTGTCGAATGAGACCGGCCGTCCAGGCACCGGGTGCCGATCCAGGCGAACTCTCGCTGCCCGGCCGTGGACGCGCCGCTCGACGACCCGGCCGTCATCTGGACCACCGTCTGAGCCGGCGCCTGGGCCACCGGCGGGTCTGGCAGGTGAGGTGCCCCGGCGTCCGGTGAGCGCCGATACCGCCCCGAAACCACCGCCTTGCTAAGTCTTCTGACTGTGAATGACGGCACGGATCGCGCAGCCGATCCGTGCCGTCAGCAGTGGTGTTTCTTCCCCCGCGTTCACCGAAAGGGTCCGTCTTTCATGAGACTTCCTAGTCGCCCCCTGCCGGCCGTCCTCACGGGCACGCTGACGCTCGTGGCCTCGCTTGTCGTGGCCACCCCGGTGGTCGCTCAGGCACAGGCGAGCGCCATCGACTGGCAATCCTGTACAGAGCCCAAGGAAGGCATGTAGTGCGCCACCATCAAGGTGCCGCTCGACTGGTCGCGGCCGAAGGGCCGGACCATCCAGATCGGTCTGGCCCGTCGCAAGGCCACCGGCCCCGCCTCCACCCGTATCGGTACCGCCCTCATGGTCCCGGGCGGCCCAGGGACCTCCGGCGTCGCCGTGCTCGCGCGAGACCCGCAGTTCACCGCGGCGGTGCAGGAGCGCTTCGACGTCGTCACCTTCGACCCGCGCGGCATCAACACCAGCACCCAGATCAAGTGCGCGACCGCGCTGGTCGATAAGGTGATCAACACCCCGATGCCGCAGAGCAACGCCGCCTTCGAATCATTGAAGCTGGCCAACAAGCAGCTCAGCGAGAACTGCCGCAAGCTCTCGGGTCCCCTGTACGACCACATGGACAACCTGCATGTTGTCCAGGACATGGACGCCATCCGGGCCGCGCTGGGCGAAAACAAGATCACCCAGATCGGATACTCGTACGGAACCGTAAGGGTCCAGCAGTACGCCGCGATGTTCCCCAATCGCGTCCGGGCGAGTGTCGCCGACGGCAACGTCGATCACAGCATCGAGACCATCACCGAGATGATGGACTCCGCGACTGCCCCGGCGGAGAAGAATTTCCTCCAGTTCGCCGCCTGGTGCGACAAGACCGCTGACTGCGCCCTGTACGGCAAGGGCGCCAAGAAGATCTTCGGCGAGTTGCGCGAGCGGGCCAAGAAGGGAACGCTCAAAGACCCGCTCAACGGCCAGCCGCTCGATGTGTACGGACTGTCCCGGATAGCCCTCGGCGTGAACATGCCGGAGTTGTGGAAGGACGTCGCCAGCACGTTCAAGTCGCTCTACGACGGCGGCGCCGCGATGTCCAAGGCGAAGGCCGCGCCGAAGGCGGAGGCCGGGAAGACGCAGAACTTCACCCGGCAGGCGTCGTTCTGCCAGGACTGGAACTTCCGGATCAAGCAGTACCTCGATCGCGCTGGGCTGGATCGTCGCCGGGCGCATCCTGAGCCGACTGCGCACGATCACCGCGGCGGCGCGGGACATCTCGGCGACCAACCTGCATCGGCGCCTGGCCCTCGACGGCCCGGGTGACGAGCTCAAGGAGCTGGGGGACACCTTCGACGACCTCCTGGACAGGCTCGACGCCGCCTTCCGGGCCCAGCGCCAGTTCGTCGCCAACGCCTCCCACGAGCTCCGTACACCCCTGGCCCGCCAGCGGGCACTCGGCCAGGTCGCCCTCTGCGACCCCGACGCCACCGTGGGCTCCCTGCGGGCGGCTCACGAGCGGATCCTCATCGCGGGCGCCCAGCAGGAACGCCTCATCGAAGCGCTCCTCACCCTGACCCGCGGTTACGCGGGCCACGACGTCCATCGCCCCTTCGACCTGGCACAGCTCACCCACGAGGTCATCGAGGCCCACAGGCCCGAGATCGGCCACCGGACCGTGACGATCCAGACGTCGATCTCCCCCGCTCTGGCGACCGGTCACCGCCCCCTTGCCGAACGCCTCGTCACCAACCTGCTGGACAACGCCATTCGGCACAACACGCCACACGGCCGCGTAAAGATCACCACCGGGATCGTGGACGGCCACCCCGTCCTCACCGTGACCAACACCGGTCCCGTGGTACCGCCGAACGCCGTCGAACAGCTCTTCCAGCCGTTCCAGCGTCTCGGCACCGCCCGCGCCGACCGCGGCGAAGGGCTGGGCCTCGGCCTGTCCATCGTGCAGGCCATCGCGACCGCCCACGCCGCCACCATCACCACCAGCGCGAGGTGCGAGGGAGGCCTGACCATCGCGGTCACCTTCCCGATCCCCCGGCTGGCCCCGCCACTCTCGGCGCAGGCCCGTACGACCCCGCTCGTCAGCTCGTTCACGCCCCGCACCAAGGGCCAGCCGGAGAGTGGGGCGGACAGCGCGCGGGTGTCCGCGCCGCCTGGGTGAGCGTGCTGAGCGGTGGCGGCACGCTGGCCTACGTGCCCGGCGATGGCCGCATCTGTCCGGAGGCGAGGTGATCGACCTGCTCGGACGGCTGCGTGGCGGGCTCGACGAGCGGCGCCGCGCCGCGTTACTGGAGCGCTTCGGCCTGGACCCCCGCAAGAAGGGCCGCGCCTACCTCCGAGGGCAACCGGCAGAAGGTCGCCCTGATCGCCGCGCTGGCCTGCGACGTCGAGCTGCTCATCCTCGACGAGCCCACGTCCGGTCTGGACCCTAGGAGGTGTTCCGCGACGCCGCCCCTGAGGAGCGCAGCCGCGGCCGCGCGGTGCTGCTGTCCAGGCACATCCTGGCCGAGGCCGACACGGCCGCCCTGGACACCGTGCTGCGACGCCTCACCGACACCGGTGTACGCGGCCTCGTCAGCCGGCCCCCACCCTGGAGAGCTGTTCCTGCGGCACTACGACCATGCCGGCAGAAGCGACCGACGACATGCAGGAGCGACACGATGAACCCTTTCACCGGCACCGGCCACCTGGTGCGCCTGGCGCGGCGCCGGGGAAGAACCATTGCACGTCGACACCCTGGTGGGGGCGGAACTTGGCCGCATCCCGCAGCCGTGGGTGCCGGTGCCCGCAGAGATCAGCCCGTTCCAGCCGGTCTGCTGCAACCACACGTGGATGCGTGACTTGCTGCGCCGGCGCGCCGCCGAACAGGGCGTGGAGATGTGGCTGGGCGCCGAGCTGACCGGCTTGCGGCAGGACGCGGAGGGTATCGTCGCCACGGTACGGCGAGCCGGAGGGCTCGTCGAGGCGCGGGCGGCGTATGTGGTGGGTGCTGACGGACCGGACAGCATCGTCCGCGGATGGGCCGGAATCGAAACAGCGGGGCCGGGTACCGTCGCCCACCAGTACGGCGTGCTCTTCCGCGCCGATCTGGGCGGCGCCATCCGTGGCCGCCACTTCGCCGGCGCGCACATCGACCGGGTGGGCGGAACCCTGCTGGCGGAGACCGAAACCGACACGTGGTTGCTCATCCGGTCCGTCGTCCCCGACCATGGCGCGGACCTCGCCGAGCTGATACGGGCCGCGGCCGGACTGCCGAAGCGGGCCGTCACCATCGAAGACACCTTCACCCTGCCGATCACGCTGCTCACCGCCGACCGCTACACACAGGACAACGTCGCGCTCGTCGGCGACGCGGCCTGCTCGATGCCGCCCACGCCAGGGATGCACGCCGCCACCATCCTGCCCGACGCGCAGAACCTGGCCTGGAAACTGGCCTTGATCCTGACCGGCGCGGCAGGTTCGGCCTTGCTCGGCACATACGACACCGAGCGGCGCCCGCTGGCGCAGGTCGCCCTGACCGACGCGATAGCCCGGGTCGGCATGATCCCTCCTGCAGAAGACCTTCCCGACCGGATCACCCAGGAATTCGGGGCGGTGTACCGGTCGGCGGCGGTGGTGTCCGGCGAAGAGCCCTCCGCTGACTTCGCGCACCCGTTCCTCTCAGCCGGTCGGCCTGGCACGCGGGCGCCACATCTGGAGACCGGGACCGGGTCGATCCTCGATCTGTTCGGCCGGACATTCGTGTGCCTGGCCGGACCCGGGAGCCCGCGCTGGGCGAGCGCGGCCGACGAGGCGGCAGCCAGGCTGGGCATTCCGCTCACCGCACGACGGGTGGGCGCAGACCTGCCGCTGACCGCCGCGTCCTGGGAGAAGGCGTACGGCGTGACCTCCGGCGGCGCCGTGCTCATTCGCCCCGACGGCGTCGTGGCCTGGCGGGCTCCCGCCGCGGCGTCGTCCCCCGAACGCGAGATCGAGCAGGTTCTCCGCCAGATCCTGAGCAGAGGAGAGCAGTCATGACCTTGCGTGTGTTCGTGGCCGGTGCCGGCCTCGGTGGCCTCACCCTGGCACACGGGCTACACCGAGCATCCGTGGACGTGACGGTCTACGAGCGTGATCAGGGACCCGACGTCCGCGCCCAGGGAGCTCGCCTCCACATCGACGACCGTGGAGTCCGGGCGCTGCGTGCCTGTCTTCCCGCGGCGCAGTTCGAGCTCTTCCATGCCACCCTGGGTAGGTCCAGTGACAAGCTCCTCGTGATCGGCGACGTCGACGGCCGGCTCGAAATCCTTGGCTCGAAGTCCTTCACCGGCGCCCAAAGCAGCCCCGACCAGGTCCGGCCAGGTCGTCCGACGAGTCGGCGACTGCTGCGGCGCACCCTGCTCCACGGGTTGGAGGGGCACGTCGAGTTCGGCAAGGAGGTCGTCCGCTACGAACGACTCCATCAAGGCGTACGCGTGCATTGCGCGGATGGCACCCGCGCCGAGGCGGATCTCCTCGTCGCGGCCGACGGCGTTGGCTCGGCTGTGCGCCGCCAGTACCTTCCGCACGCCAAGGTGGTCGACACCGGGGTGCGCTGGCTCGGCGGCAAGACTCCGATCACCCCCGGGCTTCGGCAGACCGGGCTCCTCGCCCTCATCGGGGACAGCTTCACCATCACCGAGCTGGGCCAGACCGGCATGGTGCTCGCGGCCATGCGTTTCAGTGAGCCGCCCGTCCAGGCAGCGGCGCGGCTGGCGCTCGGACTGGATCCGGGAGACATCGACGACTTCCTCATGTGGGCGCTGATCCCCCCCGCGGGAGGTGCTCGGTGACGCGGTCCTCGTTTCGCACACCGTCACCGGCGAGCGGCTCTGGCGGCAGGCACGCCCCTTGGTGGAGGAGGCGTATCCGAGCCTCCGGCTGATCGTCGAGCAGGCCTGGCGAGAACAGACGTACTACCTGCCGCTGGCCGCCTCGACGCCGGTCGCCGCCTGGCAGCCCGGACCCGTCACCCTGCTGGGCGACGCCATCCACGCCATGCCGCCCAACCGCGGTTCCGGCGCCAACACCGCGCTGCAGGACGCCGAGCGCCTGTGCGCGCGGCTGATCGACGCGGACCGAGGTGAGTTGAGCCTCCTCGAAGCCGTGGGGGCCTACGAAGAGGACATGCGACGTGACGGCTTCGAGGCCGTCAACGCCTCCGTGGCCGCCATGCCCGGCTTCCTGAAGGAATGACCGCTGGGTCGCCGGCAGATCGGCCACGAGGTCGAAGTCCTCACCTACGAGGGCTGGGGCCACGGTGCCTACGGCCGTAGCGACTGCACCACGCAGACGATCGAGCAATGCTTGAGACCTGTGGATCGGTCGGGAAGGCACACCCGTGCTCACCGTAGTCCCTGGCCCCGCCGGCGGCGACCGCGAAGCGTCCGCCTCCGGCACCTCGCCCGCGCTGATCGACGAGCTGGTACGTGAAGGCGCCCGCCGGAT
>NZ_SMKP01000175.1:0-23904 GCF_004349015.1 Nonomuraea diastatica | reverse complement strand
CGCGGGGGCGGAGGAGGGGGTGGCTGTCGTGCCGGCCTGGCCGCAGCCGGCCAGGACGAGCGTTCCCAGCAGCGCGCCCGCGAAGGCCGTTCGTACGGGCCTCACGAGTAGTCCTTTCACACGGTCGGAACCGAGAGACCCGCATAGAGCGACGGATCACCCTTTTCCACGAGGGTTGATGACGTCGGCGCAGCGGCAGGCGACCTGGCTATGACAGTTGCGGGACAGCGCCGGATTCTCACCGGACTTCGCTGCAACGCTGCGCGTCGGACAAACGCTATCAATCCCCCGATGGCGCCGGGCGTCAAGGGGCCAGTTGGGCCTCCGCCTCGGCGATGATCCGCTGGAGCCGGAGCCCGTGGGCGGCGTCGAGCGGGTGCCCGCCGCCGTTGCGCACGGTGTCCGCGAATTCCGCGGCCACGTTCTCGAGGGGGTCGTCGTCGAACGGCAGCAGCACGGCGTTGCCGGTGCGGCCGTACACGGCGAACGACGACGGGGGCAGGTCGCCGACGGCGGTCATGCACAGGGACGCCTCGCTGACGGCGCCGTTCTCGTGCTCCAGCAGCAGCCCGGCCCAGCCGAGCGGGTTGCCGTGGGCGCGCACGCCGGTCACCCGGCCGAGCGCGGCGTCCAGCAGGTCGATGACGTGCGGCCCGACGTCCAGGAGCGCTCCGCGTTCGAGCCGCCACGGGGTGGCGAAGTGGTGGTCGCCGAGGAGGGCGCCGGAGATGTTGGCGGCGTGGCCGCCGAACGCCTCGATCTCGGCGCACCGGGCGAGGAAGACGCGGGTCTGGGTGGCGTACCGCATGGTGAGCACCATCTGGGAGGCGACGCCCGCCTCCGCCACGGCGCCGGCCAGACGCACGGCGCCTTCGAGCGAGTCGGCCAGCGGCTTCTCCAGCAGCAGCGCCTTGCCCGCGCGGGCGGCGCGGACGCCGATCTCGGCCTGGACGGCGGGCGGCACGCAGAACGCGACGGCCTCGCAGGCGTCGAACAGTTCCTCGACTCGCTCGAACACCGGTGCGCCGAACCGGGCCGCCGCTTCCGGCCTGCGGGCCCACACCCCGGCCAGCCGCGTGTACGGCCCTCTGGCCAGCATCGGCGCGTGCGCCAGCTCCGCCCATGGCCCCGCTCCGACCAGCCCTACCGCCACCGGCTCCATGCGCCCCCCTAGATCTACGCAAACATCACGATATTGGACATTCGATTCCCAGCGGAAACCTGAAAACGCTCTCCCATGCCGCAGAACCGATTTATACCGCTTTTCCGGGCCGGCGCTGCCGATCAGCCCGTTCATCCTCAACGGCGCCATCACCCCCGACAGCGCGATGCGCAAATACTTCGACCTCGTCAGCCTCGACCTGCGCGGCGTCGGTCGCAGCACCCCGGTGCGGTGCAGCGCTGACGTGGTGGACCAGTCCCCGCTCACCTATCCGGAGAACGAGGCGGAGTACCAGGCGTGGCTGGCCTACAACGCCAGGCTGTCGAAGGACTGCCGCGAGCACACCGGCGCGGCCATCGATCACGTGCACACCACCAACGCGGCCCGCGACATCGACACGATCCGCGCCGTGCTCGGCGAGCGGCAGATCAGCTTCTTCGCCCTCTCGTACGGCACCCAGGTCGGCCACCAGTACGCCGAGCTGTTCCCCGGCAGGCTTCGCGCCATGGCCATCGACTCGAACATGGACCACAGCATCACGTCGGTCTTCCGCTACCTGGCGATCCCGCGACGGCGCGCACGGCGGCCCCCCGCAAGCAGGAGACCGTCAACTACGCCTACCCGGCCATCTGGTGCTCTGACTGGAAGTGGGAAGTCAGCGGCTTCACGCAGCTCGACCAGTACCGCAAGCGGCTGGAGCGGCTCTACCCGCACACCAAGCTGTCGCCGTTCTGGTCCGACGTGCTGGCCTGCCTGAACTGGCAGGGCAAGGTCTCCAACCCGCAGCACCGGCTCGACATCACCGGCAACCCCCCGACCCTGCTGCCCAAGGCCCGCTACGACGTCGGCAACCCGGCGGCGTGGAACTACGGGGCCGGCAAGCAGATCCCCAGGACCACGATCCTCGAGTACGACGGCGTGGGCCACGGCCAGTACCGCAACAGCGCGTGCGCTCGTACGCACATCGAGAAGTACCTGACCAGCCTGGTGCTGCCGCCGCGCGGCACGCGTTGCGCCGCTGAGTACCCCGAGCAGCCGCCCATGTCGGCCAAGGCGGAGCGGCAGCCGCTGTCGCCGACCGGCCGCCCGCTGCACTGACCCGCCACCTGACGCCGGGCCGCGACGGGCCGTACCGGATGATGGACGACATGGATGAGATGCTGCTGCTCCGACACGGCGCGACAGAGTGGAGCACGGCGGGCAAGCACACCGGCCGCACCGACCTGCCGCTGACCGGCGACGGCGAGGAACAGGCCAGGGCGCTGGCGCCGCTGGTCAAGGGGCGCGAGTTCGGCCTCGTGCTGGTCTCCCCCGCCCGGCGCGCGCGGCGCACGGCGGACCTGGCCGGGCTCGACGGCTACCGGGTGGACGCCGACCTGTGGGAGTGGGACTACGGCGGCTACGAGGGCATCACCACGCCCGAGATCCGCGAGAGCCGCCCGGGGTGGTACCTGTGGCGCGACGGGGTGATCCCCGGCGACGCCGAGCATCCAGGAGAGAGCGCCGCCGAGGTCGCCGCCCGCGCCGACCGGGTGATCGTACGGGCGCGCGCCGTGGAGGGACGGGTGGCGCTGGTGGCGCACGGCCACTTCCTGCGCGTCCTGGCCGCCCGCTGGCTGGGGCTCGGCCCGGCGGAGGGGAGGCTGTTCAAGCTCGACACGGGCACCTACTCGCGGCTCGGCTTCGAGCACGCCGAGCCGGTGCTCATGACGTGGAACGCCCCGGTCGACTGCCTCCAGGCGTCCTGACCGGCCCCGCGGCCGCTCCGGCGCCAGGCGGCACCCGGGAGGGGGCGCCCCCGCGACCAGGGACGGCGGTCAGGCCGGCGCCTGGAGAGGTCGCGGGCCGCGCCCGGTGAGCCACTCCAGGACCCTGCGGTGCCCGGCGGCGGCGTCCTCGAAATGACCCCAGTGCCAGTACCGCGGCTGGTCGCGGATGCCGGTCACCCAGGTCCGGTAGGAGACGGAGGCGCCCGCGGCGGCGGGGGCCACGCCGTAGGTGCGGATCACGACCTTGCCACCCGGCGCGAACAACACGTCGTCGGCGATCGGGTACAACGTCATCTGGTCGAGCATGGCCCCGATCCTCACCCCGGCGGGAGGCGGGGCGGTTACACCTCCGGCTCGCCCCCGTTAAGCGGGCGGGCCGGAGGTGAACTCGGTGTTACACGAGCAGTCCGTCGAACTCTCCGTCCTTCACCCCGAGCACCAGCGCCCGGATCTCGTCGCGGGTATAGATGAGGGCAGGGCCGTCGGGGAAACGCGAGTTGCGCACCGCGATCCCTCCATCGGGAAGCTCCGCGAGCTCCACGCAGTTGCCCTGCGAGTTGCTGTAGCGGCTCTTGCGCCAGGCGACCTGGGTCAGGTCCGCCGCGGGCATGCCGTTGTAGGTCTGGTTCATCTACATCTTTCTGAGAAGACCGCCGATGAGCTCGACGGTGCCCCCTGGCGTGGTGCTCTCCACGCACAGTTGCTCCATAGCCGTGAGATACGGATCGATGTCCTCACGCTTGTCCAGGTACAGGGCACCCCAGAGCTGCTCGACGTAGACAACGTCCGACAAGTCGGACTCGGGAAACCGCAAGATGCTGAACGCGCCCCCTTCAGCGGCATGCTTGCCGAACCTGAAGGGCATCACCTGAAGGGTGATGTTGGGAAGGGCAGCGACTTCCAGCAGATGCTGGAGTTGCTCGGCCATGACCTCCCGCCCGCCGATGGTCCTCTTGAGCGCAGCCTCGTCGACGACGGCCCACAGACGGGGCCCGTCTTTCTGCGTGAAGCGCTCCTGGCGCTGCATGCGCATGTGCACGCGGCGCTCGATTCTCTCCGGACTCGCATCGGGGTTGCCCAGCTGGAAGACCGAACGCGCGTACGCGGTCGTCTGCAGCAGGCCCGGCACGAACTGCACCTCATAGGTGCGGATCACGCTGGCGGCCTCCTCCAGCCCTACATACGTGGTGAACCACGACGGCAACTCCGCCGAGTACTTGTGCCACCACCCGGGGGTGTTGGCCTCGCGAACCATTTCCAGCAGGGCACGGCGCTCGGCATCGTCGACGACGCCGTACAGGGTGAGCAGGTCTTCCACGTCACGTGTCTTGAAGCCGACACGCCCGAGCTCCATGCGGCTGATCTTGGACTCGGACGCCCGGATGTGAAATCCGGCCTGAGCACGGTCCAGGCCGCTGGTTTCGCGCAGGCGCCTGAGACTCGCCCCCAGCATGATGCGCCGAACGGTCGAGCCGGAACCGGGCGGATCAATGGACACGTGCTGCTCCTTGGTCGTTCCCTTGCGACTCAGTCTGTCACTTCACGGCCCAAAGATCATGGGCCGCGGACAAGATCCCCTTTCCCCCATATTGACCTTTTGAGGGAAACCGTAGCGCGTGCACGTGTTGTCTGCACGTGCATTCGCTCTTGCAGTTGCACGAGAGTTTGACGCAGAATGATCTACGTGCAATCCACCACGGCGCCCGGCCAGTGGACGACGTTCGATTGGTGGCCTCCGATCGGCTGGTGGCCGGAGGCGGCCCGCGATCTCCTGGCCCCTGGCCCGTCGACGAGCGCCACGTTCGTGCTGCCGCCCACCGCCTCCTCGGTCCACTCGGCCCGCAGCTTCGGCGCCGGCGTCCTGACCGGGTGGGGGCTGACCGAACTCGTCGAGAACATGGAACTGGTGGTCTCCGAGCTGGCCACCAACGCTCTCCGCCACGGCCTCTGCCTCGACGACCCACGCCGCGAACGCGCCGTCCACATGTCCCTGGTGCGCCGCGGACAGCTGGTGACCAGCGCGTTCACCGATCCAGGGTCATCGGTGCCGGTGCTGCGATACCCTGGGCCCCTTGACACCGGTGGCCTCGGACTCCACATCGTCGAATCACTCAGCCTCCGCTGGGGCTGGTCCGCACTCGCACCACACGGAAAGATCGTCTGGGCAGTCCTCTCCTGACCGGGGGTGATCTGCATTACCGTGGATGGTCATGGCTCACGGTGAGTCCCTTGCGCGCGACCCCATGAGAGTGCTGACAGATGGAAGATCACCTGCTCGGCTGGCTGCGAACACTAGAGGAAGACCGGCTCGGCCGCGTTCTGGCCAACAGGCCTGACGCCATCGCCGCGCCCTGGCCACGGCGGCTCGACACCCTGGCCCAGCGACTGGGCAACGGCTTCGCCGTCATGGAGACCCTGCGAAGGCTCCCGCTCCCCTGCCTGCAACTGGCCGAGGCGACCCTGGCCATGAGCCGTCCCACGGCCGACCGGCTGGCGGCCTTCGTCGACGCCCGGGTTGACGACGTGACCCCCTGGCTCGCGCACCTCTACGACCACGCGCTGGCCTGGCCCGGCGACGACGGCGTGATCCATCTGGCCGAGGGCGTGACACGCTGGTGGTCGGCGCCGCTGAGCCTGGGCGAGCCGCTCGACCACTACCTCAACTCCTGGACGATCAGCAACGACGCGCTGCACGCGCTGGCCCGCAACCTCGGCCTGCCCGCGCAGGGCAACAAACGCCGCGCGATCGCCCGCGTCACCGAGGCGCTCGGCGACGGCGAGCGGGTGCGGGCGATGGTGTCCAAGGCCCCCGAGGGCACCGCCCCGCTGCTCGACCGGTTCGCCTGGGAGGGCCCCACGCTCAACGTCGACGGAGGCCGCTTCGTCACCCCCGGCACGCCGGAGAAGTGGTGCGCCGACCACGGCATGTTGTTCCGGCCGAGCTGGCACGTCGCCGAGATCCCCCGCGAGGTGGCGATCTGCCTGCGCGGCCCCGGCTACCACCCGCCCTACACGCCCGAGTCGCCCGAGGTGGCCACCATCCCGGTCGACCCCGAAGAGGTCGACCACCTGATGACGCTGGCCGCGCCGCACGTGGTGGAGCGGTGCGCGGCCCTGCTGGACAACACCGCGAAAACGCCGCTGCCGCTGCTCAAGACCGGCGGCGTGGGCGTGCGCGAGGTGCGCAGGATCGCCAAGGAGACCGGCTGCGACGAGGACGAGACGCGGCTGCTGCTGGAGATCTGCGCGGTGGCCAGGCTGCTGGCCTGGGACGAGCAGTCCGGCGGCATGATCCCCACCGAGCGCTACGACCGGTGGCGGCTCGACGAGGGTTCGGCCAGGCTCAGGGTGTTGCTGTCGGCGTGGTGGCGCATGGAGCGCTCGTCGCTGCGCAGGGTCGACGGCAAGTACGGCACCGTGCTCGGCGACGACCCCACGGGCAGCGCGGTGGCCAGGGTCCGCAGGGCCGTGTTGTCGGTGCTGGCCCATCTGCCCGCCGGCACGGCGTTCGCCGGCCGCGACAGCCTCATGGGCAGCGTGCACTGGCACGCGCCGCTGATCGACCAGGAGCTGCTGCGTGAGTGCGCCCCCGCCGTGCTCGACGAGGCCAGGCTGCTGGGGCTGCTGGCCAACAACGCGCTCACCGACCTGGGCCGGGCGCTGGCGGGCCTGACCGCCCGGCCGGGCGACGAGAACGACGCCGCCGTGCCCATGGTCGAGCACGACCCGGTGTTGTCCGAGGCGGCCACGAGGGCGCTGGCCAGCGTACGCAGGAGCGCCCTGTTCGGCCCCGACCTCACCGCGGTCGTGACCGGCCCGCCGTCGGCCGAGCTGGCGGAGCTGCTCGACCGGACCGCCGAGCGCGAGTCGCGGGGCGCCGCCTCGGTGTGGCGGTTCACCACGGAGAGCGTGCGCCGGGCGCTCGACCGCGGCCACGAACCCGACGAGCTGCTCGACGATCTGGCCGGGGTCGGCACCATCCCGCAGCCGCTGGAATACCTCGTGCGCGACACCGCGCGCCGGCACGGCGAGGTGACGGTCACCACGGTCGGCTGCGTCGTCCAGGCCGCCGACCCGGCGCTGCTGGCCGAGATCGCCGCCCACCGGCGGCTGGGCAAGCTGGGGCTCAGGCTGCTCGCCCCCACGGTGCTGGTCAGCGCCGCGCCCGCGGAGCGCACCCTGGCCGCGCTGCGCGAGGTCGGCTACTCCCCCGTGCCCGTGGCCGACACCGGCGAGATCACCATTCACCGGGCCAGATCCACCCACCTGGACGAGCCGCACAACGGCAAGCTGATCCTGCTGCCCGGCGGCCAGGTGGCCGAGCTGTCCGACTTCACCGGCATCACCGAGCTCGAAGCGCCCCCCTACATGCTGGCCGAGCCGCCGCCCGACCCCTACGAGCACGCCCGCCGCCTGATCGCCGCAAGCCGGGCCGACGCCGGCTCGAACGGCCGCACCTGGGCGGTCATCGGCCGGATGGCCACCAGGCTGCCGACGGCCCAGCAGTCGCTGCTCGGCTTCGTGGTCGACCGCGGCGTGCGCGCCGGCATCACGCTCACCGACGGACTGACCGCCACGATCAGCCACGGCGAGCTCAAGGGCGGCGCGCTCGACGCGTGGTGCGAGGAGGCGGGCGACTACCTGGAGTTCCCCCTCGCCGAGATCGTCGAGGTCAGGGGCGCCTACTGACGGTGTGCGCCGTGAGCGCGTCAGGCGGAGGCGGTGACCCGGCGCCGGGCCTCCGGGACGATCAGCGGCGTGCCCGTCTGCGGGTCCTGGATGATCTCGCATCGCAGGTCGAACACCTGCCGCACCAGCTCCGGCGTGACGACGTCGCCCGGCTCCCCCTCGGCCACGATCTCGCCGCCGCGCATCACGATCAGGTGGGTCGCGTACCGGCAGGCCTGGTTCAGGTCGTGCAGCACGGCCACCATGGTCCGCCCGGCCTCGTGCAGGTCGGCGCAGAGGTCGAGCACTTCGATCTGGTGGGAGATGTCCAGGAACGTCGTGGGCTCGTCCAGCAGCAGGATCGGCGTCTCCTGCGCCAGCGCCATGGCCAGCCACACCCGCTGCCGCTGGCCTCCCGACAGCTCGTCCACGATCCGGTCGCCGAGCTCGGTCACGTCGGTGGCGCGCATGGCCTCGGACACCGCCCTCTCGTCGGCCTTCGACCACTGCCGCATGAGCCGCTGGTGCGGGTAGCGGCCGCGGGCCACCAGGTCGGCCACAGTGATGCCGTCGGGCACGATCGAGGTCTGCGGGAGCAGGCCGAGCCGCCTGGCCACCTCCTTCGACGGCAGGGAGGTGATGACGCTCCCGTCGAGGTGCACGGCGCCCGTCCTGGGCTTGAGCATCCTGGCCAGCGCCCGCAGCAGGGTGGACTTGCCGCAGGCGTTCGGGCCGATGATCACGGTGAAGGACTCGTCGGGGATCGACACGGTCAGGCCCGCGGCCACGACGCGCTGGTCGTACGCGAGGGTGAGGCTGGTGCCGGACAGGCGGGAGGCCATCAGCGGAGATCCTTTCGCCGGGGCGGTGGCCATCAGTGGCGGTCCTTTCGCAGGAGCAGGGCGAGGTAGGTGCCGCCGATGGCGGCGGTCAGCACGCCGACGGGCAGCTGCGTGGGGGCCAGCAGCCGCTGCGCGGCCAGGTCTGCGGCGGTCAGCAGGACGGCGCCGGTCAGCGCCGAGGCGCCCATCGTCACACCCGGCGAGCGGGTGAGCCGCCGGGCGAGCTGCGGCGCGGCGAGCGCGACGAAGATGACGGGACCGGCCGCGGCCGTGGCCACCCCGGACAGCAGCACCCCCGCCGCGATGGCCACCGCGCGCACGGCCTCGACCCTGATGCCCATGGCCCTGGCCGCGTCGTCACCCATCTCGATCATCCGCATGGGCCGCGACACGTACGCGCTCACGGGCAGCAACACGGCCAGCGCCAGCGCCACGGGCCCGGCGTGGTCCCAGCCGCGCCCGCTCAGGCTGCCCGTCAGCCAGGCGCCCGCGGTGGCGGCGTCGTTGATGTTCGCCCGGGTCAGCAGGTACGAGTTGACCGCGAGCAGCAGCGCGTTCGCCCCGATGCCGACCAGCACCAGGCGGTAGCCCTGCACGCCGCCGCGGTAGGCCAGCGCGTAGACCAGCACGGCGGTGATCACGCAGCCCGCCAGCGCGCCGCCGGCGATCGTCATGGCCGAGCCGCCGGCGACCACCGCGATGATGCCGCCGGTCGACGCCCCGGCCGTGAAGCCGATGAAGTCGGGGCTGCCCAGCGGGTTCCTGGTGAGGCTCTGGAAGATCGCGCCGCTCAGCCCGAACGCCGCCCCCACCAGCAGCCCCGTCACCACCCGCGGGGCACGGAGCTTGGCGACGATCATCTCGGCGACCGGCGTGCCCTGGCCGAAGACCGCGGTGACGACGTCCGGTACGGGCACCATGTACTCGCCCGTCGCCAGGGCCGCCACGGTCACCGCGCAGGCGAGCACGAGCAGCGCGGTCCCGGCGAGCAGGGCGCGGGGCGCGAGCCGTACGGACCAGGATCCGACGCGGATGGTCACAGCGCCGCCACCCGCCTCCGCCTGGCCAGCATGATGAAGATCGGCGCGCCGATCACCGCCCACACGATGCCCACCTGCACCTCTCCTGGCCGCGCGATGAGCCGGCCTGCCACGTCGGCCGCCAGCAGCAGCACCGGCGCGGCCAGCGCCGAGTACGGCAGCACCCACCGCTGGTCGGGACCCACCACCGCGCGCACGGCGTGCGGCACGATCAGCCCGACGAACCAGAGCGGCCCCGCGGCGGCGGTCGCCGCGCCGCACAGCAGCGTGACGGCGATCCCCGTGAGGATCCTGGTGCGGTTGACGGCGACGCCGAGCGCCTTGCCCGCGTCGTCGCCGAGCGCGAGCGTGTTGAGCGGCCGCGCCAGCATCAGGCCGAGCACCAGACCGGCGACCATGAACGGCGCCAGCCGCACCAGCGTGTCGGCCGTCTGCCCGGCCAGCGAGCCGGTCAGCCAGAACCGCATGCGGTCGAAGGTCTGGGAGTCCATGCGCAGGATGGCCGAGGCGATCGCCGTGCACACCATGCCGAACGCGACGCCCGCGAGCGTCAGGCGTACCGGGCTGGAGCCGGAGCGGCCGGAGGAGGCGAGGGCGTAGACGGCGGCGGAGGCCAGCGCGGCCCCGCCGAACGCGAACCACACGTAGACGGCGGGGTCGGAGAGCCCGAACAGGCCGAGCGCCAGCGTGACGCCGAGCGCGGCGCCCTCGTTGACGCCGAGCAGCCCGGGGTCGGCGAGCGGGTTGCGGGTCAGGCTCTGCATGAGCGCGCCCGCCAGCCCCAGGGTGGCGCCCACGCCGATGCCGAGCAGCGTGCGCGGGACGCGCAACTCGCGGATGACCGTGTGGTCGTTGGAGCCGTCGGGGGCCAGAAAGGCGTCGATCACCGTGCCGAACGACACGCCGCGCGCGCCCAGCGCCACGCTGGCCATGGCCATCAGGGCGAGCACTCCCACCGCGACGACCAGCCCGGTGGCCAGGATCGCGGGCCGGCCCTCGCGGTCGCGGGCGGCGCTCGCCTCCCCACCGGCCCCGGCGACCGGGACGGCCGTCTCCTCAGCCGGACGCACCCGGCCCCCTCTCGTAGCGGTCAAACTTAGGCAAGGCTAATCTAATGACCTGTGAACAAGGCAAGCCTAACCACGGAGGAGATGGAGATGCCGGGACCCGTACTGCGGCGCAGGGGCTTCCTGTCGGCCACGGCAGGCCTCGCGGCGGCCCTGACACTCGCGGCGTGCGGCGACGGCACGGAGACGGCGCGCCCCGCGGCGGGCTCCTCCGCGCCGGCGGGCCAGGGCTGGTCGTTCACCGACGACCGTGGCAAGAAGCTGGAGCTGGCCCAGCCTCCCGCCAAGATCGTCGCCCAGGTGGGCTCGGCCGCCGCCCTGTGGGACTTCGGCGTGCGCCCCGTCGCCGTCTTCGGCCCTCACAAGCTCAAGGACGGCGCCAAGGACCCGCAGGCCGGCAACGTCGACATCGCCAAGGTCGAGGGCCTGGGCAACGTGTGGGACGAGTTCAACGTCGAGAAGTACATCTCCCTCCAGCCCGAGCTCCTGGTCAGCAGCATGTACGTCAAGGACACCCTCTGGTACGTGCCCGAGAAGTCCAAGGACACCATCGAGCAGATCGCCCCGACCGCGGGCATCATGCTCACCGGCAAGAGCGCCACCGAGGTGATCGGCACGTACGAGGAGCTGGCCGCGTCGCTCGGTGCCGACATGCGGGGCGTGCCCGAGGCCAAGGCCCGCATGGAGGCCGCCACCAAGCAGCTCGCGCAGTTCAAGGACCTCAAGATCCTCTTGATGTCCGGCGGCCCCGACCAGATGTGGGTGGTCAACCCGCCCGAATATCCGGACATCGTGCACCTCACTGCGGCCGGGCTCGACGTCGTCACGCCGTCGAAAGTGGACGAGGGCGGCTTCTTCCAGACCTTGAGCTGGGAGAACGCCGACACCTACGACGCCGACGTGATCCTCTACGACACGCGCACCCAGTCGCTCAAGCCGGAGGAGATGCTGAAGAAGCCCACCTTCGCCAAGCTGCCCGCGGTCGAGGCCGGCCAGCTCTACCCGTGGCGCGCGGAGGTGCCCTTCAGCTACCAGGGGTACGCGGCGTTCCTCGAGGAGCTGGTGGCCAACCTGAAGAAGGCCCGCCCGCTCGGCTAACCTCGCCGGGCTCAGTGTCAGCGCGCTCCGCAGCGGCGCACCGCGAGCAGGGCCAGCGCGCGCGTGACGTCCAGCAGCTCGCCCAGCGCGACCTGCTCCCTGGGGGCGTGCGCGAACCGCACGTCTCCGGGGCCGTAGTGCAGCGTCGGGATGCCGCCCGCGGTGTACAGACGCAGGTCGCTGCCGTACGGCGCCGCCGACTCCACCGGCAGGCCGCCCGTCGTGTCGGCGACCGCCCGGCTCACCTCGCCGAGCAGTTCGTGCCCCGCGGGCAGCCGGCCGCTGGCGAACTGCCCGCCCGGCCACGTCACCACCGGCGGGTTGGCCCGCAGCCAGGGGTGCGCCACCTCCGCGACCGCCTCTTCGAACGCCGCCCGCGCCGCGGCCGGGTCCTCGTCCAACCGCACCCCCAGCCGCCCCTCCGCGACCAGCAGGTCGGGCACGGTGCTGGCCCAGTCTCCGGCGCGCACGGTGCCGATCTCGATCGGGTACGGCAGCGCGGTGCCGCGGAACAGCTCGGGCACGTCGCTGTTGCGCGCCGCCTCCAGCCGCCTGATCGCCTCGAACACCGGCCAGAACACCTCGACCGCGTTGACGCCCTCCTGGCGGGTGGCGCCGTGGGCGGCCAGCCCGGCGATCTCCAGCCGGAACGTCAGCGCCCCGGCGTTGGCGGTGATGACCGCGCCGCTGGTGGGCTCGCTGATGACCGCGGCCTCGGCCGTGTGGCCCCTGGCCAGGGTGGCGAACGCGCCCAGCCCGCCGTCCTCCTCGCTGATCACGCAGTGCACGGCCAGCGGCCTGACCAGCCGGATCCCGGCCCGGCGGATCGCCCTGGCCACGGCCAGGTTGGCGACGAGCCCGGCCTTCATGTCGCATGCGCCCCTGCCGTGCAGCACGTCGCCGGTGATCCTGGCGGCGAACGGGTCGCTGCCCTCCCACCTGGCCAGGTCGCCGGTGGGGACGACGTCGACATGACCCTGGTACGCCAGCGCGGGAGCGCCCTCCCCCTCGGTCACGGCCACGACGCCGTGCCCCTCGGTTCGCGGGGCCTCGGTGCCGGGGAAGCCGGGACGCTCACGGAGATCGGCGAGGTCCAGCTTCCACACGTCCACGTCCATGCCCGTATCGGCGAGCAGGCGGGCGTAGTGGTGCTGCAGGTCGGACTCGGCGTCGGTGCCGGTGACGCTGGGCACCCTGACGGCTTCCGCCAGCAAGTTGACGGTCTCCGCCGCGTCGATGGCGTCGAGGACGCGGGCTTCTACGTCGTGCACGCTGCATTGTCGCACGCCGTCCGCGTTGACCCGTTCGGGGTGTTATCCGCCTTTCCGTGAACGGCGTTCAGCAGCCCTCGGCCCGCACGTCGCTGAAGCGTACGGCGCGCTCGAGCGTGAACGTCACCCGCTGCGCCGCGCGTCCGAGCGGCAGCACCGACCAGCCGGAGAACTCCCTGGTCACGACCGTGCTGAGGTGGAAGCCGCCGTCGACGTATTCCACGTTGGCCTTGATCCAGTGATGTTCGCCGATCCTCAGCACGGCGCCCGCCTGGTCGTACCGCTCGGCGTAGTCACCGTTGAACGTGACGGAGAGCAGCAGGTCGCCCTGCCACGATCCGGGCGTCCTGGTAAGCGCCCCGAGGCGGGGCTGGATATCGGGCGTCCGGTGGCTCGTAAACTTGGGCCCGTGGAAGAGCCCAAGTTCGAGATTCAGATGCTGCACGACCGGGTCATGATCAGCGTGGAGCAGGAGGCCGGGGAGCGGCGCAGCGGCTCCGGGATCGTCATCCCCGCGACGGTCAAGATGGCCAACCGCCTGGCCTGGGGCGAAGTCTGCGGTGTCGGCACGAACGTGCGCTCGGTCAAGGTCGGCGACAAGGTGCTGTTCAACCCGGAGGACCAGTCCGAGGTCGAGGTGCACGCGCGGGTCTATCTGGTGATGCGCGAGCGCGACCTGCACGCGGTGGCCACCCAGGAGACCGACCACGGCACCGGCCTCTATCTATGACGCCCGCGGTGTCCTGACGAAGGAGAGCCAGAGGTCGGCGTCCCACGTCTTGGCGGGCACGTCGGCCAGCACGCGGGTGACCCTGCCCTTGAGGTCGAGCACCGACAGGCGATAGGCGTCCTCGTGCGCGAGGACGGCGATGACATGCTCGTCGTCCCACCAGCCCCACACCGCACGCGGCGCCGCGCCGACCCGCCCGGCGATCTTCCCTGTGGCGGGGTCGAGCAGGCAGAGCTGCTCCTCGAAACGCTTGGGGCACCACGTGGCCAGCCGCTTGCCGGACGGGGAGAAGGCGTCCTCGGGGCCGGTCGGCGGGCCCGCGTCCGCATACGCGCGCACGACCGCGCCGTCGGACGCCCGATGGACGCGCAGGCCGGTGCCGTGCCTGGACACGAGATGGCCGCCGGGGCTCCACCAGAAGCCGGCGTTCGCGCTCAGGCCCGCGATCCTGACCGTGCGAGAGGTCTTGGCGGCCACGTCCACGACCGCGAAGCCGAGCACCCGCCACGTGCCGCTCACCTTCTGCTCGACCGTGAGCGCGATCTTCTTGCCGTCGCGGGACCAGGAGGCGTAGGAGGCGGTCATGGGCCTCCTGACCGTGCGGATCGTGGTGGTCTCGCCGGTGGCGCGGTCGGTGACGAGGAGCACGTCGTGGCCCGATCGGTACGCCCTGGGCACGCCCGCCGCCAGGCGTCCGCCGGGCGAGACCGACACCTCGGAAAGCGCCTTCCGCCGGGCGAAGGCGTTGCCGGTGGCGGATCTCAGATAGGTGTCCCGGGTGCCGAGGCCGTAGGCGGTGAGCCGTACGGGATCGCCCGCCTTTTCGCGATATTTCATACCGCCGGTGCCCGGGAGCTCCAGATCTGCCCGCACGGCTGCCCGTGCGGGCAGGGATGCAGCCGGCGCGATGGGGGTGGGGAACGTCAGGGACAGCGCGATGGCGATGGTGGCGATCACGCCCGCAGAATAGACACGAATCCGCGGGTTTTCCGGCGTGATGCCGACTAGGTATGCACGTAGCTCAGCGCGAACTGGACGACGTCGAAGCCGACCGTGCGAAGACCGAGATAGACGATCGCCCCGGCGGCGGCCAGGGTCACGGCGAGCACGACGATGCGCACCGTCCAGCCCTGCCGTTTGTACCACTCCGTCCAGGCGTGCAACACGCGCTTGCCGAACTCCAGCAGCTTGTGCGCCCAGTGGAACTCCGTGGCCAGCACCGCCAGCCCGGCGAACACGACCAGCCACCCCGGCCCGGGGAACGGCACCATGATCAGCCCGCCGACCACCATGACCGTCCCGATCGCGCCGACCACGATCTTCAGCGTCAGCGCTCCCGTACGGGTCGAGCGGATGCCGTCCAGCCAGCCCTGGATCCCCCTGCGCCGACCGGGCATGCCGGACCGGTCGGCGGCCTGTCGTTTGATCACGTCGGCGTCGCCGGTGTCGGAGCTCTGAATCGTCACATTTCCCCCCGGCAGTCGGTATGCCCCCCAGGATACGGCGCTGCCGTCAGCCACACTTGCAGACGACTAGCAAATCACCAAACCCCCAAATGGGTAAAATCTCCTGCCAGGGCAGGCTCTCACAGGCAAATATCGGTTAATGTCTGCTATGCCCGACGTATTGCTCCGCACTGTCACCGGCCCTGTACGCGCGGCCTCCATCGAGGGCGCCGTGCTCCCCCACGAACACCTGCGCACCGACATGCGCTGGGCGGTCGGCATCGACTCCGACCCGCACCGGTGGCTCGACGAGGAGGCCACCGTCACCGCGGAGCTGCGCGAGCTACGGCAGTCCGGCGGGCTCTCCCTGGCGGTCGACCTGACGTGCCTGGGCATGGGCCGCGACGCCGGCACCCTGGCCCGGGTCGCGGCGGGCAGCCGGGTGGCGGTGATCGCCTCGACCGGCCTGTTCGCCGAGCCGTACACGACCGTCGGCGACGCGGACGCGGACGCGCTCACCGGCCTGCTCATGGAGGAGATCTCCAGCGGCGTGGACGGCACGGGCGTCTTCCCCGGCGTGATCGGCGAGGTCGGCTGCTGGGGCGCCGAACCCACTCCTCGGGAGGAACGTTCCCTGGTCGCCGCCGCCCGCGCCTCGCTCCGCTCACGCCTGCCGGTCTCCACGCACGGCAGGAACGCCCTGTCCGTGCTGGAGATCCTGCTCGGCCAGAACCTGCCGGGTTCGCGGGTGGCCGTCGGCTACGCGGGCGCCGAGCCGGCCGCCGCCAGGAAGATCGCCGAAGCGGGCGCGTACGTGAGCCTCGGTGTGCTCGGCCTCGCCCGGCAGCACGGCCCCGACCAGGCGGCCAGGATCGCGCTCGGCCTGATCGAGGAGGGCCTCGCGGACTGCCTCCTCCTCAGCACCGGGCTGAGCCGGGTGGCGCAGACGCGCAAGTACGGCGGACCCGGCTTCGCCCACCTCTTCCACGACCTGCTGCCGCGCCTGCGCGACGCGGGCACCGGCGAGGACACCATTCGCCTGATCACGCACGACAACCCGCTGCGCTGGCTGACCTCCGGGCTGATTTGACCTCCACCTATGTCAAGGTTGCAGACTGCTGTGCATGATCTTCACCCAAGCGGAACTTGACTACCTGTCCACGCAGCGCATCGGCCGCCTGGCCACGGTCGCGCCCGACGGGCAGGTGCAGAACAACCCGACCGGGTTCTTCGTCGACGCCGCCACCGGCACGATCACCATCGGCGGGCACGCCCTCGGCACGTCGAAGAAGTTCAGGAACATCCAGGCGGGCAGCACGGTCGCGTTCGTCGTGGACGACCTGGCCACGGTGGACCCCTGGGTGGCACGGGGCATCGAGATCCGCGGCACCGCCGAGGCCCTGACGGACCACGAGCCCCCCGTGGCGTTCTTCTCGAGGGAGATCCTCCGGATCACCCCCACCAAGATCGTTTCGTGGGGGGTCGACGGGCCGCGGAAAAGCCGGACGGTGTGAAAGCTCGTTCGGATCGGGACCCCGCGTCGCCTGGGCGGGTGGAAGATGGCGACGGAGCGCCCCTAGGGTGACCGTATGGTCACGGTGTGGGTGGTCAGCGGGCCGCCGGGCGCGGGCAAGTCCTCGGTGGCCGCCGCGCTGCTCGCCCGGCTCGACCCGGTGCCCGCCGTGCTCGACAAGGACACCGTCTACGGCGACTTCGTGGCGCGGGTCCTGAGCGGCCACGGCAGGCCCGACGGCGAGCGCGAGGGCCCCTGGTACGACGAGAACGTCAAGCGCTTCGAATACGCCGGCCTGACCAGGACCGCCAGGCAGATCCGCGGTCACGGCTGCCCGGTGCTGCTCGACGGCCCGTTCACCACGCAGGTGCACGACGCGGCGCGGTGGGCGGACTGGTTGGCGGAGCTGGGCGGGCCGCCGGTGCGGCTGCTGTGGGTCCGGTCCGACGGCGCGACGCTGCGCGAGCGTCTCACGGCCCGGGGGTTCGCGCGCGACGCGGGCAAGCTGGCGGCGTTCGACGCCTACCTGCGCGACATCCGGGTGGACGAGCCGCCCGTCGTGCCCCACCTGGAGATCGACAACCGCCGCGGCGCGCCGCCGATCGCGGAGCAGCTCACGGTGGCGGGGATACCGCCGCGAGCCGCACGCGAGGGCGGGAGCAGGGGCATCACGACGTCACCCGATAGTCGTCGTCCCGCGCGTCCATGATCGCCATGTGCCCCGGCAGGTGGCCGATCGCGTACTCGACCCCGCTGGCCATCACCGCCGCCTGAGGCGTCACGCCGCAGGCCCAGAACACCGGCGTCTCCCCCGCCCGCACCTCCACGGGGTCGCCGAAGTCGGGCCGGGCCAGGTCGCCGATCCCGATCGCCGCGGGGTCGCCCACGTGCACGGGCACGCCGTGCACCATCGGATAGCGGCCGCTCACCTCGACGGCGGTCCTCACCCGCTCCTCCGGCACCGGACGCATCGAGACGACCAGCGGCCCCGACAGGCTGCCGACGGCCTCGCACGCGACGCCGGTGACGTACATCGGCACGTTCGTCCCCAGCTCCAAGTGCCGCACCGGCACCCCGGCGGCCAGCAGCGCCCGTTCGAAGGTGAAGCTGCAGCCGATGAGGAACGGCACCAGGTCGTCGCGCCACTCGGCCACCACGTCGTCGAGGTCGGCGACCGCCGCGCCGTCGCGGTAGAGCCGGTAGCCGGGCAGGTCGGTACGCAGGTCGCCGGGGAACAGGCGGGTGGACCAGGCCCCCGGCTCGCCCACGTCGAGGACGGGGCACGCCTGCGGGTTGAGGTGGGCGAACAACAACAGGTCGTAGCCGAGCCGCTCGGGCACGGCGATGAGGTTGGCCTGCGTCCAGCCCCGGCACCAGCCCGCGGTGGGCACCCGCTCGCCGGTGCGGAAGCGCTCTCGCGCCTGCTCGGGACTCAGGTCGGCGACGTCCACCTCTTGACGGTATGACCACCCGCGCGCCTCGGTCCATCACCGCGCTCGCCACGTGATGTGGTGAATTCGGGGGTGACGGATGGCGGTGCGGCTAGATGCGCACCTCCCCGGCTACGCTCTGCTCACCATCTCGACCGGCTCCTTGGCCCGCTCGTCGTAGGCCTCGCGGGCGGCGAGCACCTGGTCGGCGTGCTCGCCGGCCCACACGCCGATGGCCCGCAGGACGTCGACGGCGCTGTGGCCCAGGGCGGTGAGCTCGTAGTCGACCCGGGGCGGGATCGTCGGGTAGACGGTGCGGGTGACCAGGCCGTCGCGTTCGAGGGTGCGCAGCGTCTGCGACAACATCTTCTGCGTGATGCCGTCGAGCATTCTGCGCAACTCGTTGAACCGTCTCGGGCCGTCGAGCAGCGCGCCCATGACGAGCCCCGCCCACTTGCCGGTGAAGATGTCGAGCACCGTGCGGGGCTTGCACACCTGAAGGAACGCGTCGGCGCCGCCGAACCGCCGGAGGTCAGGAAACCTGGTATCCATGAGGTACCTCAATACCAAACAGGTGCCTTCTTCACAAGGGATACCGGGGGCGACCAGCATTGCCGGTGTGACAGACATGCATGCGATCGTGCATCGCTCATTCGGCGAGCCCGAGGTACTGGAGCTCGCGCAAGTTCCCCGGCCGGTCCCCCTGCGGCACGAGGTGCTGGTCAGGGTGCGGGCGGCGGGCGTCAACCCGCCGGACTGGAAGCTGCGGCGCTCCCCGTACCCGCCGGACTACGCCGAGCTTCCGCTGACCCCCGGCTGGGACGTGTCGGGCGTGGTCGAGGAGACCGGCGAGTACGTCGGCCGGCTCAAGCCGGGCGACGAGGTGTTCGGCATGCTCAACTTCCCGTCCTACGCCGGGGCGTACGCCGAGTACGTGGTGGCCAGGCCACGCCAGTTCGCCAGGAAACCGGCCGGGATCGACCACGTGCAGGCCGCGGCCCTGCCCATGGCGGCGCTGACCGCCTGGCAGGCGTTCGAGGACATCGCGGAAGTGTCGCCCGGGCAGCGGGTGCTCGTCCACGCCGCGGCGGGCGGGGTCGGGCACCTGGCCGTCCAGCTCGCCAAACTGCGGGGCGCGTACGTGATCGGCACCACCCGCGGCGCCAAGCACGCGTTCGCGCGCGGGCTCGGGGCCGACGAGCTGATCGACTACACCGCCGTGGACTTCGCCGAAGCCGTCTCGGACGTGGACGTGGTGCTGGACATGGTGGGCGGGGACTACCCGGCCCGTTCGCTGCCGGTGTTGCGTCCCGGAGGCGCGTTCATCGGCGGGGCGGGGATGACCGCGTCCGACATGGAGGCGTACGCGCGCGCCGGGTTGCGGTTCGGCACGTTCAGTGTGGAGCCCGACCACGCGGCGCTGGGAGCGATCGCCGCCCTCGCGGCCGACGGCCGGCTGGCCGCGCACGTGGACCGGGTGTTCCCCCTGGCGGACGCCGCCAAGGCACACGCGCTGATGGAGAGCGGCGACTTCACCGGCAAGCTCGTACTCGAGATGTGACAGCCCACCTCCCGTCGACCTGTGTTCACCCCGTGAGGGTCGATCTACGGTGACGCAAGAGGGCTTTCCGTGACCGCGTCGTCCGTCGCGGCGGCGAACCTCCCGGTGATCCTGTCGGGGTCGCCGGGAACCGGGTAGACGCTCGCGCTCGGGAGAGCGACTCGGGCTGCCGGTGGGGGTCGTGGTGGGCTCGGTCAGCGAGCCGAGCGACTTCGCCGGGCCGCCGGTGCTGCGCGACGGGGGCACCTGGTTCGCGCCACCACGGTGGGCGGAGCGGCTGGCCGCGTCACGAACGGGGATCCTGTTCCTCTTCCTCGACGAGCCGGCCAGCGCCGTGCGGGCCGCGATGCCGCGGATGCTGCTGGAACGGGCGGTGGACGACCTGGCGCGGATCGTGGCGACCGCCAACCCGCCGGAGCAGGCGGCCGCCGGCTGGGACCTGTCGGCTCCGCCGGCGAACGGACGTGCTCCGCGCGCGCTGCCGTCCTTCGGCTCTCCCGGCGCTCCGGGCTCTACCAGCGTTTCCGGCTCTACCGTTTCGCCCGGTGCGCTCGGCTCGCTCGGCTCTGAGGAGGTGGAGGACCTTTCAGTACTCGACCTCGAACGTGTGCGGGCCCAGCGCGTACCCTTCGCCCTTGGGCACGACGTAACCGTGCTCGATCAGCGTGGTCAGGCTCTCCCGCACGTCGTCCTCGTCCAGGCCCGTCGCCCGTACCAGCCTGGCGAGCCCCGCGCCTCCGTGCTCCACCGCCTCGGAGGCCACCGCCTCGTACACGTGGATGTCCACGTCCGACAGGGACTGGACATCGTGGCCTTCTGTCATGATCGCTGCCTCGCTCCCTCCCTCAGCCGCATCGGATCGATCTCGCGCTCGGGGTAGCGGCGGAGATATTCGGTCTCCAGCTCGTGGGTACGCGACGTGTGCGTCGCGAGAGCGTCGTCCGACCCGTGGAAGAACGTCTCACTCCGGGTGGCGTGCAGTTGCCGCAGCTCACGCACCAGATCGTCGTCGTTCAGCTCGCCCGCGTCTATTCCCATCGTCGTCATGCGCTCCCTCTACCCCAGAAGACCAGCAACAATATCTGTCACATTTCCTGACATTTAGGCATTGTTTGTAAGACATCGCCGCCTTACCTTCCCGTTATGGACCTCGAGCTCAGGCACCTCAGGATCGTTCGCGCGGTCGCGGACGCGGGAAGTGTGAGCAAGGCCGCATCCCTGCTCGGGCTGGCACAACCGGCCCTCACTGCCCAGCTCAAGCGCATCGAGAGGGTGCTCGGCGGCGCCCTGTTCGAGCGCGACCGCCGTGGCGCCCGGCCCACCCGGCTCGGCGAGCTGGTGCTCGCCAGGGCGCGCGTGCTGCTCCCCGCAGCCAAGGAACTCCAGGACGAAGCGCTGCGTTTCGCCCAGGCCCCCTCCCCCGGCTTCCGCATCGGCGCCACCAACGGCCCCATCCTCGGCGGCCTGGTCGACCGCCTCGCCGCGGAGCGCACGATCAGCACGTTCACCTCCTGGTCGGCGCACGAGCTGAACAGCATGGCCGAGCTCGGCCGCCTCGACTACGTGCTGACCGGCGCCTGCGGCGACTCCGGCACCCCCACCGGCTCGCTGCTGTGGGAGACGATCAGCGTCGACCCCGTCTTCTGCCTGGTGGCCGAGAACCATCCCGCCGCCAAGGAGAAAGAGGTCGAGCTGGCCGACCTCGCCGAGGAGCAGTGGGCGGTCACGCCGGGAGAAGGCTGCTTCGCCGACTGCTTCGCGATGGCCTGCGCCAGGGCCGGTTTCACGCCTGGCACGATCTACGAGACGGACGTGCCGACGTGCACGCACCTCGCGCAGGTCGGCCGGGCCGCGGTGCTGTGCCAGGCCACCCACCAGCACGCCCAGGGCCTGGTCATGGTGCCGCTGGCCGGCGCGCCGCTGCGCTGGCGGCAACTCCTCGGCCGCCACCCCACCGCCCCCGACGCCGCCTGGGTGGTCGGGCAGGCGAAACAGGCCCACATGGACGCCGTACGCAAGAGTCCGGTCTACAACGACTGGCTTGTACGTAACCCGGGATATGGAACCGCTCCATAACCCGGCGATAGGGGCAAATTGGTACTCCTCCGCTCCTGAGTTCGCCGTTACCGTTACGGCACCCCCAGCAGCAAGGAGACCCCCATGCTCCGAGCCCCCGCGCTGATCGCCGTGGCGATCGGCGCCTTAGTCGTGACCGCGACCCCCGCGTTAGCGGCGAAACCCCCCTCCGGCGTGGTCGACGCCATCCAGCGCGACCTCGGCATCACCGAGGAACAGGCGATCAACCGCCTCGCCAACGAGTCCCGCGGCAACGCCGCAGCGCCCACCCTGCGCAAGAGGCTCGGCGACGACTACGCCGGCACCTGGTACGAAGGCCCCGAAAGCGCCCTCGTCGTCGCCAGCGTCGACTCCTCCGACACCACCGAGATCACCCGCGCGGGCGCCCGAGCACGCATCGTGACCCGTACGTTCGCCCAGCTCACCAAGGTCAAGGAGAACCTCGACAAGGCCGCACCGCCCGCCACCGTGCACAGCTGGGCCGTCTCGCCCCAGGACAACGCGGTCGTCGTCCAGACCAGCGATGAAGCGGCGGCGCGATCGTGGATCGCCTCCAGCGGCGTGGACGCCGAAGCCGTGACGTACGAACGGTCCACCGAACGCCCGCGCCCGTTCTACGACATCCGCGGCGGAGACGCTTACTACACCTCGGAAGGCTACCGGTGCTCGATCGGCTTCGCGGCCAGGCGCGGCACCCAGCTCGGCTTCACCACGGCCGGCCACTGCGGCGGCACCGGCGTCACCACGACCGGGTACAACCGGGTCGCGCAGGGAACGTTCCAGATCTCGTCGTTCCCGGGTAACGACTACGCCTGGGTGGCGACGAACTCCAACTGGACCGCGCCCGGCGTGGTCAACGGCTACAGCGCCGGCACCCTCCCCGTACGCGGCTCGACCGTCACCCAGCCCCAAGGCTCGGTGTGCCGCTCCGGCTCCACCACCCAGTGGCACTGCGGCACCGTCACCGCGCTGAACGCCACCGTCAACTACCCGGAAGGCACCGTGTCCGGCCTGACCAGGACGAACGTGTGCGCCGAAGGAGGCGACTCGGGCGGCTCGTTCATCTCGGGCGACCAGGCCCAGGGCATGACCTCCGGCGGCTCCGGCAACTGCAGCATCGGCGGCACCACGTACTTCCAGCCCCTCGGCGAACTCCTCTCCGTGGGCAGCCTCACCCTGATCACGTCCGGCGGCGACCCGGACCCACCGGCAGGCTGCCAGAGCTACGAGGACACCTACACGGGTTCGCTGAGCGGGAACCAGAGCGCGTACCAGCCGGGCGGCTCCTACTACCAGGCCACGACCTCCGGCACCCACGCCGCTTGCCTGGACGCGCCCGACGGCACGGACTTCGACGTGTACCTGCAGAAGTGGAACGGTTACTCCTGGACCGTGGTGGCCAGAGGCGACAGCCCGAACTCCGACGAGACCATCAGCTACAACGGCACCGCGGGCTACTACCGGTACCGCGTGCACGCCTACAGCGGGTCCGGCACGTACACGCTGGGCCTGAACCGGCCATGAGCACCACCTGAAACCCGAGGGCCGGCGAGTGCCGAGCAGCACCCGACATTCGCCGGCCCTCTCCCTCTCCCTCTCCCTCTCCCTCTCCCTCTCCCTCTCCCTCTCCCACGCACGGTCACCACGCTCTTCAACGGCGCCTGGACGCGAACGCTCTAGACCAGCTCGAACTCCCACCCCGGCCGCCACTCGAACGCACCGACCAGATCCTCCAGCGACGTGCCGTGCAGCAGGTTCTGCAACGCCCATAAATTCGCGGTGTGCGCCACCACCAGCACCGTCCGCCCCTGCCACTCCCCCATCACGTCCCGCAGGAACGCCGCCGTCTCGGCGACCACCTGCCGGTAGCTCTGCCCGCCCGGCCACGGGGTGTCGATGTGCCTGCTCCGCAACGCTGCGACCTCGCTCACCGGCCGCCCGTTGTAGATCCCGTAGTCGCATTCCCTGAGCCGCCGGTCGAGCCTGACCTCCTTGCAGTCCCCGAAAGCGATCTCCGCCGTCTGCACGGACCGCCGCAGGTCAGATGAGTAGACGACGTCGACCTTCCGCCGCCGCGCCCCCAACTCCACCGCCTGGGTACGCCCGAGCGCCGACAGCTCACCCGGCAGCCATCCGGTGGCGACGCCCGTCTCGTTGTCCACGGTGGTGGAGTGGGCCTCGTAGATCAGTCTGACAGCCACGCCCAGACGGTACCGGGCTTACCTGCGTACC